>JANOYR010000212.1:0-3164 GCA_031428975.1 Polaromonas sp.
CACAGCAATGGCGCAATACGTATTCACCATGAACAAGGTTGGCAAAATCGTGCCGCCTAAACGTCATATTTTGAAGGACATTAGCCTGTCTTTCTTTCCTGGGGCCAAGATTGGCGTGCTGGGGACTAACGGCTCGGGCAAGTCTACCCTGCTCAAAATCATGGCGGGGCTTGACACCGAGATTGAGGGCGAAGCCACGCCGATGCCGAATTTGAACATTGGCTACCTTCCGCAAGAACCGATTTTGAACCCTGAAGACACCGTGCGCCAAGCTGTAGAGGGCGGCATGGGCGCGGTGCTGGCGGCTAAAGCGCGACTTGAAGAGGTGTATGCCGCCTATGGCGAAGAAGACGCCGACTTTGACGCGCTGGCCGCAGAACAGGCGCAGCTAGAAGCGGTGATATCCGCCGCTGGCGACGACGATGGCCGTGCGCTAGATATAGCGGCCGACGCCCTGCGCCTGCCCGAGTGGGATGCGATCATTAAGCACCTGTCGGGTGGCGAGAAACGCCGCGTGGCGCTGTGTCGCTTGCTGCTCTCCAAGCCCGACATGCTGCTGCTTGACGAGCCCACCAACCACTTGGATGCCGAATCTGTGGATTGGCTAGAGCAATTTTTGCTGCGCTTTACCGGCACCGTGGTGGCCATTACCCACGACCGCTACTTTTTAGACAATGCCGCCGAATGGATTTTGGAGCTGGACCGTGGCTCAGGCATTCCCTACAAAGGCAATTACAGCGACTGGTTGATTCAAAAAACCGACCGCTTAGAAAAAGAGAAAAAAGGCGAAGATGCCCGCGCCAAGGCGCTCAAGAAAGAGCTGGAATGGGTGCGCCAAAACCCCAAGGGCCGCCAAGCCAAGAGCAAGGCGCGTATTGCGCGTTTTGAAGAGTTGTCGAGCATCGAATACCAGCAGCGCAACGAAACGCAGGAGATTTTTATCCCCGTGGGCGAGCGCTTGGGCGCGAACGTGATTGAGTTTAAAAACGTGTCCAAGGCCTTTGGCGACAGGCTGCTGATTGACAACCTGAGCTTCAAAATTCCGGCTGGTGCAATTGTGGGCATCATTGGGCCCAACGGAGCGGGTAAATCCACCCTGTTTCGCATGATTAACGGCATTGAAAAGCCAGATTCTGGCGAAGTGCTGGTGGGCCCAACCGTGAAAATGGCGTTTGTGGAGCAGTCGCGCGAGAATTTGGAAGGCCAGCACACCGTGTGGGAAGAAATCTCTGGCGGGCTCGACATGCTGCAAATTGGCAAATTCACCGTGGCCAGCCGCGCGTATTGTGGCCGCTTCAATTTCAGCGGTGCCGACCAACAAAAGCGTGTGGGCACATTGTCGGGCGGCGAGCGCGGGCGCTTGCATTTGGCCAAAACTTTGATATCTGGCGGCAACGTGCTGATGCTGGACGAGCCGTCGAACGACTTGGATGTGGAAACCCTGCGTGCGCTGGAAGACGCGCTCTTGGAGTTTGCCGGATCCATCATGGTGATTAGCCATGACCGCTGGTTTTTAGACCGCATTGCCACCCATATTTTGGCCTGCGAGGGCGATTCGCAGTGGGTGTATTTTGATGGCAATTACCAAGAGTATGAAGCCGATAAGAAGAAGCGCTTGGGCGAAGAGGGCGCAAAACCCAAACGCATGCGTTACAAAGCACTCAAATAAGCTACCATTGTTTATGGCCTCGCCCACGCAAGCTCCCTTAGCGCTGACTGACCAGCTAGGCGCTCGCGTGAGTGTCCGTGAATGCTTGGAGACTGCGCTTAAACAAGCCAACGGCTTGATTGACAAGGTTTTGCAGCTAGAGTCCAGCAAAAAGAAAATCCAAAGCAACAATGCCTCGCATGGCGAAAACGCCGAGGGCATCGTGATGATCATCACCATGTTGTCTTCGCGCATAGATTCGGTGCGCAGCAGTTTTTCAGAGCATCTGCGCACAGCGGTGTATGGCGGCGTGGGGGTAGACGCTTATGCCCGCCAGCTCATGCGCTTTGAGGATCTGCAGCTACTAGAAGAGGAGCAGCTCGACGAAAGTATTGAGCTGGCCAGGGCACAGCAAGAGATTGAAGAAGCGGTCGAGGGCGTATTGCCGCCGCTGGATGCCCTGATGAGTACGCTGTTGGGCTGGATCCGCGTGCAACCGCAAATTAATCCGCTGCGCCCTGCAATTTTTGTGCGGGCGCTGTGCGACTGTTTGGCTGACCATATTCCCGATGCGCAAGTGCGCGGCGCGGTGATTGCGCCGATTGCCGCCCGCATGGGCTTGCATTTGGCCAAGCTGTACAAAGAGTTGGCCGACTGGATGCGTGCTTGCGGTGTCGAGCCTGCGGGTTTGGCCGCCCCTGTTGCGCCGGGCACACCCTCTGGCCAAACACCAGCGGCCAATATGGGCAGCTCGGTTGCCCGCACCTTGCTCACATTGGACAAATTGCGCCGCTTGTTGTCGGGCGAGTTGGATGCTGCGCCTGCGCAGCAAGACTTTAGCCTGACTGTGCCTGCCTCTTTGGTGGCGCTGCAAGACATGCGCCAGGTGGAGGCAATGGTGCAGCGTCTGTCAAAACGCGCCAAAGAGGCTAAAAAAGGCGATGCCACCCAAGAGTCTCTGAAGCAGGCCGCGGCACGTATGGCCTTGGCCGATGGCAAATCGCTGGGCAAGCAGCTGGGCGAAGAGGTGGTGCGCCTGATGCTTGAAAACTTGTTGCACGACGACAGATTACTGCCCAGCGTTCGTGCGGTGTTGGCATCGCTAGAGCCTGTGTTGTTGGTGATGGCTAAATTTGACCAGCAATTTTTTAGCGACAAAGCGCACCCAGCAAGGGTCTTGATAGAGCGCATCACCAGCCGAAGTTTGGGCTTTGCCAACCAACAGGCCGAGGGTTTTGCCCGCTTTTTGCAATCGGCAGAACTCGCCGCATCGGCGCTTGCCAAGCACCCCCACACGGGCGGTGACTCGGCCACGGTATTTGCCCAAGTGCAAAACAAACTCGATGCGGTTTGGGCCAAAGACGATGAAACACAGCGCCTCAAGCGCGAGGAGGCTGCCCGCGCACTGATGCAAGCGGAGCAGCGCAATATGCTGGCGCAATACTTGGCGCAAGATTTTCGCGACCGCGTGCAATCCAAAGACATTCCGCAAACGGTGCTCGATTTTGTGTGTGGC
>JANOYR010000213.1:0-13954 GCA_031428975.1 Polaromonas sp.
GCCCCACAAGTCAACGCTCTGACCAAGGTCTTTGCTGGGCCCGTCAACAGCAAGGGCGACAAACTCTACAGCGACTGGCCTTGGGATGCTGGCGTGGGCGCATCCGCCATCGGTTTTGGCGCGTGGCGTGCTTGGAAACTACAAGGCCCGATTGCCAATTTGCCCATCATTGGGGTGCTGGGCGGTGGTTCTGTGGCCTATGTGTTTGCCACACCTCCCAAACCCGTAGCGGGCAATCCGCCAGCGCTGATCCAGTCTTTGCTCAGTTACAACTTTGACACCGATGCACCCAAAATTTTTGCCACCGATGCAGTGTTCAAAGAGTCGTCGGTTGACTTCATGACCCCGCCAAAAGCCAGCGAGCTGCACGCCTTCAAGCAACGCGGCGGCAAACTCATGGTCTACCACGGCATCTCTGACCCCGTGTTTTCGGTCAACGACAGCATCAGCTGGTATGAAGCACTGTCTAAAAACCATGCGGGAAAAGCCCAAGACTTTGCCCGCCTGTACACCATTCCTGGCCAAAACCACTGCCAAGGCGGGCCGAGCACCGACCAATTTGACATGCTCAGCAGCTTGGTCAACTGGGTAGAAAAAGGCCAAGCCCCCGACCGCGTGCTTGCCACGGCAAGATTGGGCAGAAATGCCGATGTGCCCACCAGTTGGCAAACCAATGGCAAGCCCCGCAGCCGCCCGCTGTGCCCTTACCCGCTCGAATCGCGCTACTTGGGTGCTGGCGATGTGAACGACGCGGCTAATTTCAGTTGTGTTGCGCCATAATAGGCTGCATGAAAATAGATACCAGTTATCACGAAAGCCTTATGGGCTACAACGCCCGCCGCGCCGCTCTGGCGATTATTGGGGTCTTTTTGGAGCGCATGAAGCCCTACAGCTTGCGGCCTGTTGACTTTTCGGTGCTGTCCTTGATTGGCCGCAATGCAGGCATCACCTCACGCCAGTTGTGCACCAGCCTCGGAATTTTGCCGCCCAATTTTGTGGGCATGCTCGACACCCTTGAAAAACGCGGCTTAGTTGAACGCCAGCCCCACCCTAGCGACAAGCGTGCACAGTGTTTGCATTTAACCGAAGCTGGCGGCAGCTTGGTCAATGCAGCCGAGCTGACTGCTACCGATTTAGAACGCGATGCCACGGCCAAGCTCAGTCCAACAGAGCGTAAAACACTCATTACCCTGCTACAAAAAGTGTATCTCGGCTGAAAACACGCCCGTTTTAGGCTAAGTGTTGCAAAAAAACCCCATATCTTGCCTATGGAGTGCTTCTACCAGCTATGATAAATGTAGCGTTTGAGAAAAAATGCGTTATAGTCAACGACATACACAGTTTTCCTCAGCTAACTTCTCTTATATTTTGGATGGAGATTCCCCATGAGTGCCAAAGACGCAGCCGCCGTTAATGAATTGTTAGACCTCTTAGAGTCCCGCTACGCGATGCGCGTTTTATGGGCACTGAAAGACGGCCACCCCCAAACTTTTCGTCTCTTGCAAGACAGTGTGGGCGGCATTACCCCCAACACCCTGAACACCCGCCTCAAAGAAATGCGTGCCGCTTATTTGATCACCCATGGTGACAAAGGCTACATCGTCACCAACCAAGGTGCCGATTTACTCAAGCGCATGAACGATATGTCAGCATTTGCGGTCAAGTGGACCACGGCCAAGGCCAAGAAGAAATAAAATCTTTGTAGTTGTTCTTTAAAAGCAGCCTCATGGCTGCTTTTTTATTAGAACTTCTTTTGGATGACACCTGCTTTTGACAGCAGGCTTCTCATTTAAACACTTTGACACTTTAACTTTTTAATTACGCTTATGACCACTACCACCACCCCCTCTGGCCTTCAATATACCGACACCGAAGTCGGCACAGGCGCAATTGCCACAAAAGGCCAACAAGTTTCTGTGCATTACACCGGCTGGCTTTACAACGACGGTGTGCAGGGCGCTAAGTTTGACAGCAGCAAAGACCGCAACGACCCGTTCGGCTTTAGCCTAGGCGCTGGCATGGTCATCAAAGGCTGGGACGAAGGCGTTGCAGGCATGGCCATAGGGGGCAAACGCACCCTGATCATTCCCAGCGAGTTGGGCTATGGCGCACGCGGTGCCGGTGGTGTAATTCCACCGAACGCCACACTTAAATTTGATGTGGAGCTGCTCGCACTGCGTTAACTCATTCGTTCACCGTCGTGCCAGAGCGCCCCAGTGTGTAAGTAAGCCCAAGTCCAACGCTCAGTCCATTGGTTTTTTCAACCAGTGAACTGCTGCGGTTGGCACCTGCTGCCACGCTGTCAAGGCGCATGAAGCCCAACAGCCGAATGTCTTGCGTCAGACGCTTAGACGCCGCTAGCGTGGCGCGGGTGGTAATCAGCCCGCTTTTGGCGTTGTAGGCTGGGCGGTTCGCCGTGGCCTGTGCCGCAGTCACACCATAAAAAGTATCGGCAAATTTTTGTGACCCAAAGCTAGTGGCCACGCTGCCACCGCCTACCCAGCCGCCTGGCAAAGGCAAATCAAACGACAACTGGGGTTCAAAATTCACCCCACGGTTGGCAAAACCATTGCTCAGGTCAAAAACACCACGCAGCGGCAGCTCCACCCACAGCCCCGTACGGCCCTTAGAAACATCGCCCAAATGCAGCTTCAGGCGTGGCCCAAACTCTACCAAAGTGCCTAAATCTTGCATGCCTGCTCTGGCTGGAACGTCTTTGGCGCTAGAACCCAGCGAACCCGCAAAACCCACATCCAGCTCGTAACGCGGCGTTTTAAGCGCCCGAAGCCCTACATTGCCTTGGTCTGCCCGAAAAATATCACCTCGGTAAACCACAAAAGGCAGCGCAATTGCCTTGCTGGTGCGGGTAGCCGCGCCCGGGTAAGCGGGCTGGGTGGCAGCAAGCACCGCCGCTCCCACCTCCCAGAGGGGCTTGGGTGGCTGTCCCGTTGCTGCTGGCGCGGTTTGTGCCAGTGCAAAACTTGACAGCAGGACGCCGATGCACGCCCCCGTTGTAGAAATGTAAGCGCGGGGAATACGTGCCATGATGAAAAAACTCCAAAAAAAGGCGATTGAATACAAACCAAGAAATGACTAGCGCCGCAAGGCCTGCACGCATTGTCACTGATGCTCAGTCGCGCAGCAAACGCATTTCTGACAAGACTACAGGGTCTTGAGGTTTTTTAGCACGATGTCACCGTAATATTGTCATAGTTTGCTGCTATTTATATAGCAAATTTCTATTCAATTTAATAGCCAATGGCGCAATTCATCAGGCATTCATATCTCTATAACGCGACACAAGAAAAATTAGCCGCATCCTCGGTACTTCCGGTGCCAGAATATTTGGCAATTTTCGGGTACGCACACAGGGGACGGCTGCGATTCGCTGACCAACTTGCTGGCACATCAGCATTCACACCACCGACGTTTCCAGCGCCGCGCACCGTAGCAATAACCTTATCTGGCGCACTACCCTGTTCAACCCATTTGACCAAAGAGTCCAGCATGTCAAACTGGTCTGCGCTTGGTCCGCCGCTGCAGTGGCCCATGCCTGGCACACGAAAGAATCGGGCAAAATTAGAGGGATCGCCGCCGTTGGCTGTAGCCAAGCCTTTGTACCAAGCTTCGGTGTCATTGACCGAGAAAATTTGGTCACTCATGCCGTGGTAGGCCATGATTTTGCCACCGCGCGTTTTGAGCGTGGACAAGTTCGTAGGCGTAGGCGGTGTCATGAAAGACATGGCCGATTCAGTGTAGGTGGCATTGGTGGCAAAAATTTGACTAAACATGGTGTCTAAGCTTGTATTGAACACATATGCAATGCCGTTAAAGCCTGTAAATGGCGTAGGCGGCGTGCTAAATATCTGACCCACTGCGCCCGAATCTAGATTCAGTGGCGCAAAAAATTCCCAAAACGCCACGCCAGTAGGTGCTCCGCCCGTGACACTGCCAGTAGCAATGCCCGCGTCATACGGAAACGAGGAATAAATCATCTCGCCGCTGCTGGTGGTTGGACCGCTGAAAATTTTGGCTACTGCTGATTTTTGGGCTGTGCTCAGGCATGTGCCGTCACGTGCGCCGGAGCAGCTGGGTACGTCGCGGGATAAATCAAAAGCCGTCTTGCAAGCAGCAATGTCTTGCACCATGCCGTCAACGGTGCCGTCTAGCGCATCGCATTTTGACAATACAGCGCTGGCTACCAGTTTTCGCTCAGTCACAGTAAACGCAGTTTCCAAATCAGCGGGGGATGTAATGGTGGCGGTCGTCACCACACTGGCGTACAGCTTTGCGCCTGCAATGCTCGCGACGGCAGCTTTAGGCAAGTTGTAGCCCGGCGCTCCCGCTAGGATGCCATCGTAGTCACCTGCGTACCGCGACGCAGTTACCATGGCGTGGCGCCCACCGTTGGAGCAACCGCCAAAATACGAACGATCTGCCGCCTTGCCATAGGCAGTTTTAATAGCGGATTTGGCCATTGGGGTGAGCGTGCCCACCGCTTTGTAACCGTAGTCCAAACGTGCTTGAGGATCCAATCCAAAGGCCGGGGTTGCGGCTGAATGTCCTGCATCCGAGCTTAAAACCGCAAAACCTTTGTGCAATGCATTGGTCACTGGACCACCACCTAATCCACCAGCAGCTGTCACCACAGAACCATCCAG
Source organism: Polaromonas sp. (assembly GCA_031428975.1). Lineage (GTDB taxonomy): Bacteria > Pseudomonadota > Gammaproteobacteria > Burkholderiales > Burkholderiaceae_C > JAAFIP01. The sequence continues at coordinate 4,662 of JANOYR010000213.1, forward strand.
ACCACCATTGCCTTGGTGGTAAAAACGCCCATTCCACGCTTTTGGCAAACGCATTTCAAAGCCAATGGCGTATGCAGCGCCATCGACCGCACTGGTGCGTTGGTTCATTTTTCCCAGTACTTGGCAGTGCTCTGCAATGGGCTGACCAGCCACCGTGAGGCTTCCTGCCGCAATGGTGTTGACCGCTGTGATGCTGGTGCTAGCCAATGTAGCCAAGCTGGTTTTCAAATCTGCACAGCTGCCTGTGAAACTGGCTGCTGTGGCAGCACTCAACTGGGGCAGCGGCGCTTCGGAGCTACCGCCGCCGCATGCGCTGATAGACAAAACGGCACTGACAGCGCAAACTGTCCGCAAATGCCAGTGAATAGAGTGATGTACTTTCACGTGTGTCTCTCGGTATAAGTTGGACAAGGTGTCCTTGATACAGTCTGCCCTATGCAAACTGGCTATTAAATATAGTTATATTAAAAAACAATTTAAATAGGACAAACCCTAGTATTCACATGTTTAAAGACTCTAGCATGTATGCAAATAAAACACTATCTGGCAATTCTGTATTCACAGTTTGCTATCAAAATCATACGTATACGTTTTTGCATGCGCCTTATGCAGGTTTAACGTATTGCCTGTATGCGGTATCGACGGAATAATCTGGGCACTTTTAAACCGAAATCTGCATATGAACGACTCAAGACTCTCTTCAAACAACTACGGTGGGCCAATTTTAAATGGCTTGCGCAGCATGCGGCAGGCATCCGCCCCCTTGTTTTGGGCAGGCTCGGTGCTTTTGCTCATGTGCATTCCTTCGCTTGCACTGGCCATATGGGATGCTCGCCTACTACAAGGGGTGAGCGTTTGGCTTAAGCCTTTGAAGTTTCAGCTCTCCACAGGGGTCTATTTGCTCACTTTGGCTTTAGTGATGGCTTGGTTACCGGCAGAAGATTTGCGCAGCAAGAAAGCTATGTATACCGCTTGGGCAGGCGCAATATCTGGCGTGTTTGAGGTGGCTTACATCACGCTCCAAGGCGCACTGGGGCTGGGTTCGCATTTCAACCTGAGTAGTCGTTTTTATGCCAATATGTACACCTTGATGGGCGTTGGTGCGGTAGTTTTGGCAAGCGCGTCCTTGGTTTGCGGGCTGCTGATTGCCCGTAGCCGAGACTACGCTTTACCGCCAGTCGTAAAACTATCGGTAGTCATTGGGCTAATACTGACCTTTGTATTGGGTACTGGATTTGGCGGCTATTTGTCAGCGCAGCGGGCTGGGCATTGGGTGGGCGGTGCTTTGACTGACAGCGGAGGTTTGCCGCTTTTCAAATGGTCACGCAGCGGTGGTGATTTGCGGGTAGCGCATTTTTTTGGCTTGCATTCCATGCACTTTATTCCGGCAGTTGGCGTAGCTCTGGGATTCTTTCACTTACCGCTAGGCACAGCAAAAAGCGCATTGTGGTGTTTTGCAGCGCTGTACGCTGGCTTTTGTATTTGGACTTTTGTCCAAGCGGTGCAGGGATTGCCATTTTTAGGGCTGTAAACCGCCTTAGCTGAACGGCCAAGACAGGCAGCGCCGGAAAACTATTCAAAGGATTATTGTGCCTTGTCACAGCAGTGGAGTCATAGTTTGCTATCAAAATAAAACTGCATAATCGGTGTGTGAAATCTGAATCTTTGCGCACTGCCCTGATCTTTGCAACCGCTATTGCCGTGGTCAACGGCTTTGGCCGATTTGCGTATGCCCTGCTCTTGCCTGTGATGCGCGAAGATTTGGTGTGGGACTATGCGCTGTCGGGTTGGCTCAACACCGCCAATTCGGTGGGCTATGGCGTGGGCGCGTTGCTGGGGATGGCGCTGCTTTCGCGCTACCGGCCTGCACTGCTATTTGTGGCGGGTCTGGCTATCACGGTGGCTACCTTGCTACTTTGCGGCATTACCCGCGATTTGTGGACCATGATGCTGTGGCGCTTTGTAACGGGCGTTGGCTCGGCATGGGTGTTTGCCTGCGGGGGAGCTTTGGTAGCGGCAAAATACAGCTTTGATGCCAGCAAATCGGCGGCAGCTATTGCTATTTATTATGCGGGCGGTGGGCTGGGCATTGTGCTGTCCGGCGGTTTGTTGTACCCCGTTTTGGGACATGCGTGGTCGTGGTCGGTGGGTTGGTTGGTGCTTGGGCTTGCAGGCTTGTTGCTGTCAATTTGGCCCGCCAAGCTGGCTTTGGGTGTCCCGCTAAGCCCGTCTGTGGCAGGCAGTAAAACTGCCCCCGCTTTAAGTTTGGCGGCATACAAACCCATCACCGCCGCCTATTTTTTGTTTGGCGTGGGCTACATTGTGTACATGACTTTTGTCATTGCTTGGCTGCGCGAGATGCGCATGGGCAACGCGGCGGCTACGGGCGTATTTTTGTTCATTGGCATTGCCGCCATGGCATCGGGCTATGTTTGGCGTGGCGCAATGGCACACTGGTGGCCCACACACACCTTCGCCGCTACCTGTGTTTGCACGGCAGTGGGCAGTGTGCTGCCCCTTTTGTCCAGCAGTTTGCCTATGTTTTTGGTGTCGGCGGCACTCGTTGGGGGGGCATTTTTTATGACTCCGGGTGCCATCATGGCCTTGGTGCGCGCCACCATGCCAGCCGCGCAGTGGGCCAAAGCCATGAATTTATTTACCTTTATTTTTGCTATTGGCCAGGGCGTAGGCCCAGTCGCTGCGGGCTGGATAGCCGATACCGCGGGGCTCAATGCCGCGATGCTGGCTGCGGCATTGGTTTTACTGCTTGCCGCCGCACTGGCTACGGCACAGCCGCGTCCAAGCCGATAAGTCTACAAAACTCTGCGTCCCGCCATCCAGCCCACACACGCAATTACAATAGCGTCATCAGACTGCGCACTTAGCGCAGCTCAGACACCTTAGCGCCAACCGCGCAGCCCTTGAAATACGCCCTTTGCACCTTACATGGTGATTCTGTGTAAGTTTTTTTGTATTTTTGACCTTAAACCACGCATTTTCAACATGACCGAACCACAAAAACCGGACGACACACAGCCACTGAGCGCTGAAGAGGCCGCAAAACTGGCGCAACAGGCCGCAGCACTCGGCGTTCCTGCCGATGCATCGCCAGAGGAAATGGAGGCCGCTGCCGCTGCCGCCGATGCCGAGAAAGCCGAGCAACTTGACCCTTTGTCGCTTGCCTTGGCCGAAGCAGCACTGCTAAAAGCCAAAGTAGCCGAACTGCAAGACAACACGCTGCGTGCGCAAGCCGAGGTGCAAAACGCCCGCCGCCGCGCCGAAGACGACGTGAGCAAAGCACGCAAATTCGCCGTAGAGGCATTTGCCGAGAGCCTTTTACCTGTAGCTGACAGCCTAGGCGCTGGTTTAGCCATAGCAAACGCCACGCCCGAGCAAATCCGCGAAGGTGCAGAAGCTACCCTGCGCCAGCTCACTGCAGCGCTTGAGCGCAACAAAGTCATCGCCATTGAGCCGCCAGCAGGCGAAAAATTTGACCCGCACAAACACCAAGCCATTAGCATGGTGCCCAGCGAGCAAGATGCCAATACGGTGGTAAGCGTCTTGCAAAAAGGCTACACCATCGCCGACCGCGTGCTGCGTCCTGCGCTGGTGACTGTGTCTGCGCCGAAATAAATACTGAAATACCGAAGACTGAACAGCCGGACGCAGAGGGCGCAAAAGTTACGCAGAGGACGCAAAAGAATACCAAAAAATACCATTTTTAAGAAAAAACAATCAATGTCAGCGTCATATGGTCATATAGTGCTATATATATAATAGTTCGTTCGATTCATTTTTTCTCTTGTCGGTATTCTTTTGCGTCCTCTGCGTAACTTTTGCGCCCTCTGCGTCCGGCAGTTCCGGTATTCCAACCAAATCCGCATCAAAAATCCGCTTGAAATACCAACAAGCATCCACATTTAAGCAATATCTAGCAATCTTTAGGAGTAAATCATGGGCAGAATCATTGGCATCGACTTAGGCACAACCAATTCGTGCGTGGCGATCATGGAAGGCAACACCACCAAGGTGATTGAAAACGCCGAGGGTGCGCGCACCACGCCGTCGATTGTGGCTTACCAAGAAGACGGTGAAGTGCTGGTGGGTGCGTCAGCCAAGCGCCAAGCCGTGACCAACCCACGCAACACCTTGTACGCCATCAAGCGTCTAATTGGCCGCAAATTCACCGAGAAAGAAGTCCAAAAAGACATCGACCTGATGCCCTACAAAATTGCCGCAGCGGATAACGGCGACGCATGGGTGGAAGTGCGCGGCAACAAAATCTCGGCCCAGCAAGTCTCGGCTGACATTTTGCGCAAAATGAAGAAAACCGCCGAAGACTACTTAGGCGAAGCCGTGACCGAGGCCGTGATTACCGTGCCCGCTTACTTTAATGACGCGCAGCGCCAAGCCACCAAAGACGCAGGCCGCATTGCTGGCCTCGATGTCAAGCGCATCATCAACGAGCCCACCGCAGCCGCGCTGGCTTTTGGCCTGGACAAACACGAAAAAGGCGACCGCAAAATTGCGGTGTACGACTTGGGCGGCGGCACTTTTGACGTCTCCATCATTGAAATTGCCGATGTAGACGGCGAAAAGCAATTCGAAGTGCTCTCGACAAACGGCGACACTTTCTTGGGCGGCGAAGATTTTGACCAGCGCATCATCGACTTCATCATCGGCGAGTTCAAGAAAGAGCAAGGCGTGGATTTGTCCAAAGACGTGCTGGCTTTGCAGCGCCTCAAAGAAGCGGCCGAAAAGGCCAAAATTGAGCTATCTTCATCGGTCTCGACCGACATCAACCTGCCCTACATCACAGCAGATGCCACAGGCCCGAAACACCTGAACATCAAAATGACCCGCGCCAAGCTAGAGAGTTTGGTCGACGAGCTGATTGAGCGCACCATTGCACCCTGCCGCACCGCCATGAAAGACGCTGGCATCACCGCTGGCGACATTCATGACGTGATCATGGTGGGCGGCATGACACGCATGCCCAAGGTGCAAGACAAGGTCAAAGAATTCTTTGGCAAAGAGCCACGCAAAGACGTGAACCCCGACGAAGCGGTGGCTGTGGGCGCGGCCATTCAGGGTCAAGTGCTTTCGGGTGACCGCAAAGACGTGCTGCTGCTCGATGTGACCCCACTGTCGCTGGGCATTGAAACCATGGGCGGCGTGATGACCAAGATGATCGCCAAAAACACGACCATTCCTACGAAGTTTGCACAAACCTTCTCTACCGCCGAAGACAACCAACCAGCGGTCACCATCAAGGTGTTCCAAGGCGAGCGCGAAGTGGCGGCCTATAACAAGGGCTTGGGCGAATTCAATCTTGAGGGCATTCCACCCGCATCACGCGGCACGCCACAAATTGAGGTGAGCTTTGACATTGACGCCAACGGCATTTTGCATGTGGGCGCTAAAGACAAAGGCACAGGCAAAGAAAACAAAATCACCATCAAAGCCAACTCCGGCCTCACAGAAGCTGAGATCCAGCAAATGGTGAAAGACGCTGAGCTCAACGCAGCTGACGACAAGAAAAAGGTGGAGCTGGTGCAAGCGCGCAACCAAGCCGACGCATTGGTGCACAGCACTAAAAAATCGCTCACCGAATACGGCGAAAAGCTGGAAGCAGCGGACAAAGAGAAAATCGAGGCCGGTCTGAAGGATTTGGAAGAAGCCATCAAAGGCGACGACAAAGCCGCGATTGAAAAATCACAGGCTGCGCTGGAGATTTCTGCGCAAAAACTGGGCGAGAAAATGTACGCCGACATGCAAGCAGGCCAAGCTGCTGCGCAGGCTGCGGCTGGTGCAGCAGGCGCTGCACCAGAAGGCGACAAGCCCAAAGCGCAGGACGACAATGTGGTGGACGCTGAAGTCAAGGAAGTGAAGAAGGGATAAGCTTTTTATCAGGCTAGCTCTCGCGCCGCGTATGAATGGTCTTCTGAGATCTTCATCGCGGCGTTTGCACTAACACAACACGAACCATCATGGCCAAACGCGACTATTACGAAACCCTCGGCGTACCTAAAAACGCATCTGACGAAGACATCAAAAAAGCTTACCGCAAGCTGGCGATGAAGCACCACCCAGACCGCAATCAGGGAGATAGCGCCAAGGTAGCGGAGGAGAAATTCAAAGAAGGCAAAGAAGCCTACGAGATGCTGTCTGACGGCAACAAGCGCGCAGCCTACGACCAGCATGGATTTGCCGGTGTTGACCCCAACATGCGCGGTGGTGCAGGCGCGGAAGGATTTGGCGGTTTTGCCGAGGCTTTTGGCGATATCTTTGGCGATGTGTTTGGTGGTAACCGACGGCAAGGGGGCGGCGGCGGGCGGCAAGTCTACCGTGGCAATGACCTGAGCTACGCCATGGAGATCAGCCTAGAAGACGCGGCCAATGGCAAGGCTACTGAAATTCGCATTCCAAGCTGGGACAATTGTGGCACCTGCAGTGGATCAGGCGCAAAACCTGGCACCAAGCCAATTGTCTGCACCACTTGCGCGGGCCATGGCCAAGTGCAAATGCGCCAAGGTTTTTTCAGCGTACAACAGGCCTGCCCACAGTGCAAAGGAACAGGCAAACTCATTCCTGAGCCCTGCGTGTCATGCCACGGCGTGGGCAAGATTAAGAACAACAAAACCCTAGAGGTGAAAATCCCAGCGGGGATTGACGACGGCATGCGCATTCGCAGCACTGGCAACGGTGAACCTGGAACGAACGGCGGGCCAGCGGGTGATTTGTTCATTGAAATTCGCTTGAAAAAGCACGACATTTTTGAACGTGAAGGCGACGATTTGCATTGCCAAATGCCCGTAAGCTTCACCACCGCAGCACTAGGCGGCGAAATTGATGTGCCCACCCTTGGCGGCAAAGCCAGCATCGACATACCGGATGGCACACAACACGGCAAAACCTTCCGCCTGCGCGGCAAGGGCATCAAGGGCGTGCGCAGCAGCTATCCCGGTGATTTGTATTGCCATATCGCCATAGAAACGCCCGTGAAACTCACCGAACACCAGCGCAAGCTGCTCAAAGAGTTTGACGAATCGCTGCGCAAAGGCGGCGCTAAGCATTCGCCCAACGAAGAAGGTTGGACAGATAAGCTCAAGAACTTCTTTAGCTGATCGATTTACTTATGGCATCCGGCAAAAAACCAGCGCCAAGCACCCCCCAAACCGCGCTGATCAGCGGCGCTTCGTCTGGCATTGGCGAGGCTATGGCACATTGCTTTGCCAAAGCGGGCTACCAGCTGGTGTTGGTGGCGCGCAGCACTGACAAACTCAAAGCGCTTGCCAAAGAACTCGGTGACAGCTATGGCGTGAAAGTATGGGTTACGCCCGCTGATTTGTCCCAGCCTGATGCGGCGCAAACGCTGGCCGCCGCCATGAAGCGCGCCAAACGGCCGATTGATATTTTGGTGAACAGCGCAGGCGTGTTGCAGCAAGGCGCTTTTGTTGACATGTCGCAATCCAAGTTGCACAGCATGATCGACTTGAATATTTCAGGGCTCACCGCCATGGTTGCACAATTTGCACCGCCTATGGTGGCGCGTGGCTATGGGCGTATTTTGAATGTGGCCTCTGTGGCTGCGTTTCAACCTGTTCCTACGCTGGCTGTCTATGCCGCCACCAAGGCCTATGTGCTCTCGCTCACCGAGGCCTTGTCAGAGGAATTCAAAGGCACGGGCGTGACCATTACCGCGCTGTGTCCGGGCATCACAGCCACTGCTATGCTCAGTGGCGCAGCCGAGGGTAACGCCGCTATTAGCAAGCTACCCAGCTTTTTAATTGGCGATGCACACGATGTGGCGCAGCAAGGCTTTGATGCTTGCATGGCCGGCCAAGTGATCCGCGTGCCCGGTGCGGTAAACCACGCAGCCATTACCGCTGGCCGCGCCACCCCTAAATGGCTGCTGCGCACCGTGGGTGGAATGCTGATGCGGCGCTTGAAATAACCGCGCTTGTGGATTGCGGTAGATAGGCCATAGACTGGCATTTGCTGGCGTTTCTAACAAAGCCCGTCGCCAACGGAATGCAACAGGGTTTCAACCGTAAATGGCCGCCATAGCCGCTTGGTTGCGCGCTATCACTACTTGGCGTTTGATTTTCATGGTGGCCGTAAGCTCGCCGCTTTCAATGGACAGCGGCATGTCCAGCACCTCAAATTTGCGGATGTTGGCCACACGGGCATGGCGCTCGTTCACGGTATCAATCGATGCTTGTAAACTCGTCCGCACGGTCGCATGCTGGCCGTTGGCTTGCGCGATGCCGTGCTCGCTGGCAAACTGCGCCAACACATCGGGCTTAAGCGTGAGTAAGGCGGCTAAGAAATGCTTGCCATCGCCCACCACCACAGCATGCTCCACCAGCGCAATATTCATCAAATCGGCTTCGATGTTACTCGGGCTGATGTTTTTGCCGCCACTGGTAATCAGCAGGTCTTTTTTGCGGCCTGTGACATACAAAAAACCATCGGTATCAAAACGCCCTAAATCGCCACTATGCAACCAACGATCAGGTGTTAAAGCAGCCTTGGTCGCCTCTAAATCTTGGGCATACCCTTGGAATACATTGGGGCCGCGCACCATGATTTCGCCATCATCGGCTATGCGCACTTCAATGCCAACAAATGGCTTGCCCACCGTGCCACTGCGCAGGTTCATGCCCAGCGCCATACTGGTGGGCCCACAATCTTCGCTTTGACCATACACCTCGCGCACCACAATGTCTAAGCCTGTGAAAAATTTCAAACTCTCAGGTGCAATCGGTGCAGCGCCTGATATCAGCAAGCGCGCTTGGTCAAAACCCAGTGCGGTTTTTACCTTGTGGTGAATGAGCTTGTTGGCCAGCCTCATTTGCGCATTTAGCCATGCGTCAGGGGCTTTTCCTGCAACCACTTCTTCATGCCATGTTTGCCCCACGCGCAGCGCCCACGCTGCCATCTTTGCTTTGAATCCTGTCGCAGCTGCAAGTTTGAGCTCTATGGCTGCTTGCATTTTTTCCCACACACGAGGCACACCAAAAAAAACTGTGGGATGCACTTCTTTGAGGTGTTCGCCTAAGGATTCCATATCGCGCGCAAAATACAGCGGATAGCCGACATTGGCATGGTTATGCACAGCACCTAGCTGCTCGGCAATGTGCGCTAGCGGCAAATACGAAATCAATCGGTCATCGGGTGTGACCGCAAATTCGCGCGTGAGTGTGTCGGTCGTCCATGACAAATTGTCGTGCGAGAGCACCACGGCCTTGGCTGGTCCGGTGGTGCCCGATGTGTAGATCAGTGTACCT
>JANOYR010000214.1:0-22687 GCA_031428975.1 Polaromonas sp.
AGGCATTGACGATGTAAGCGGAGAGCCGCTGGTGCAACGCGAAGACGACAAAGCCGAAACCGTGCAAAAACGCCTCGACGTGTACAGCGCCCAAACCCGCCCGCTGGTGGACTACTACGGCAACTGGGCCAAGTCTGACCCTGCCGTTGCACCCAAATACCGCGCCATTCAAGGCACAGGCGGGGTTGACGAGATCACAGCGCGGGCGTTTGGGGCGCTCAAGAGCTAAAGGTCTCCCATATTCATGGGATTGACTTTTACGCTCCCGCGTTTAAAAATTTGCTTCTAACTATTTAGGAGCACTTCATGAATCCACTCAACCCTGTTGGCCGTGTGATGGCTGTTTCGGCGCTGGCGTTTGGGCTGTCTGCCATGGCACAAACGGCAGCCGTGCCCGCGGCCAAACAAGAGGCGGTGGCCGTCAAAGTGGGAGACACTTGGACTTTTAGCCAAAAAAACTACCTAGAGGCCAGCAAATCGCAAGAAGTGAAAATTTCGGTGGTTTCAGTGGCGCCAGACCGCTGGGTGGGCAAAATTGTGGGCACCGTTTCTGGCGAAACCGAATCCGAGCGCGGGCATGACTGGCGCACGCTGTCCATCACCACAGGCGGTGCTAAGCGCGAATTTAAACCGTCCTACTTGGACTATGGTTTTCCGCTGGAAATAGGCAAAAATTTTAAAGGTGAGAGCTCTTTCCCTTTTGCACAGGGCGGCACAGTCACCAATAAATACGACAGCAAAATCATCGCCATCGAGAAAATCACTGTAGCTGGCGTGGTACTGGACACTTGGGTGATTGAGACCACCGGTTGGTGGCAGTTCGGCAACAGCGGGGGTCGCCTGACAAACAAGGTGTGGTACAGCCCCGCCGCCCGCACCATGGTGCGATCTGAATTCAAACGCTGGACACCCAATGCCCGGCTGGATGACTCCACCCTCACAGAGTTAGTCAGCTACAAACTCGCGGATTGACAGGCGCAGCTTGAGGGCGACTAAAGGGCTACTTACACCCCCCCCAAAGCGCAGGCTTAAAGCTTGCGTCCTGCCGTGGTGTAAAGCTCTTGCAGGGGCACAATGCGACCGTGCAGCGGCAAAATGCGTTCCACCGCGAGCTTGCCGCTTTCAATATTGGCAATCAAATTGACATTGTTGCCATTGGGCACAGCGGGCGGTGCAGCGTTGGGCGCTAGCGGGGTGTAGGCATCGGCTTCGATTAACAGTTTTTCAGCCGGCAAATAGACCATCAAAAAACCGTTGGCATGCACACCACCCGTGATTTGGCTGATCTCCACACTGCGCACACCATCGGTGAAAATCCGCTTGCCGTCTACCCCCTCTACTTTAACTTGTGCGCCAGATTTGGCCAACGCGTCGGGCGCAATACGGCTAGGATTGGCCAAAACACGTTCATAAAAAGCCTTGGCATTGGCACTGGCCACGACGGTAGCGCCATCGGCCACAGCCGCACGCAGGCCACCGGCGTGGTCAAAATGGTGGTGGGAGCTGACCACATAGCGAATGGGCTTGCCCGGAATCACGCGTTTGACTTCGGCCAGCACGGCGGCGGCACGTCCGTCGTACAAAGGGCTTTCTACCAGCATGGTGTGGTCTTTCATTTCAATGGCCACGCTGTTGTGCGAGCCACCTGCAATAAACCACACGCCTTGCGCTGCTTGTTGCGCCACTGCCCGCTCTTGCGCCGCACTGACCAAGGCTGGCACGGCAATATCGACCGTAGGATTGACCTGCACCTGCGAGACTTGCAGGTCTAGGGTGTCAAAGCCCCCTTGAGACTGGCGGATGCGGCTGGGAAACTTCACGCCCGCATGGTCGCGGTAGTCGCTGTAGCGCGTGACGACCTCGGTGTCGCCCATGACGGCATTGGGCACGCGCGAATCCACCCGCGCAACCAAACCTTGCGCGTCCAGATAGGCGGTGGCTACAAATCGGCCACTTTGGCTGAAACTGATGGCGGTAGTGGCTTGGCCGTCGAGCATTTGGCGGCTGGCTGTGGCTTGGTTTTGCAAAGCGGCCTGCAATACGCCGTGCGGACTGGTCCACAAATCATGCACGCGCTGGTCTAGTGCCACGGGCGAGGCCACTGGCGCGGGTCCCAGCATGTTCCAAGCATGCCCGCCTTGGAGCATGGCCACAGCACGCTGTTCGCCCATGCCCATGAGCGGCACTGCTCCGCCGCCGTTGGGCTCAGCGCGGCTAATGGCAATGTCTTGGCGCATGGCTGCATGGCGGTAGTCATGCTGGCGGCTAAAGTTGCTGTAATTGACTTTGGGCCATGCCGCGCCGGGCACATAGGCTTGCCCAAAAATACCCCCCGTGCCGCTGGCCGTGTAGGCCAAGCTGGTCAATTGCTTGCCTCCCATAGCGCTTTGGGCGTTGGCAATGGTGGCTGGCGCATCTAGCGGGGCGCTGCCACCACCAGAAGGGGTGCTACAGGCGCCCAAAAACGCTGCGGCGAGTGCTACGGCAATGATTGCGCTGGGTGCACCGCGCAGTGGTTGTGATTGTTTTTGCATGAATGTCTCGTTTGTGGATGGGAAGGTGGATGAAAAAAATACAAGTTGAAAAATGCAAGTTCAAACGGGGCCAGAACGCAGTGCATACGTTTTACCGCCTAGCCAGAGGTATTCCACCCGCAAAATGGCTTCGCCTTTTTCACCTGCAAACGTAAAGCCCAGCACGGCCAATGCAGTGCCTACTTTGACCTCGGGCAAGCCCCAAGCCTGCACACGGGTGAGCGGGGCAAGCTCCAACTCCCAGCGCTTGTCGCCGCGCTTGGGCAGGCTGGCTTTGGCCAATAGCGCCTTGCCATCCACTGGGGCTGTCTGCGCAGGCACACTGCGCTGCGCAAGGTCAGCAGGCAATTTCAGCTGTGCTGGCAAGTCAATATCGATCTCAACATGGGGGTTTTGCCATGTCACTTTGTGCGCTCTGCCCTCCAAATAAATCGGGCGTTCTTGGTCAAAGCTGCTCCATCCGTGGTGGGCATAGGCTAGGTCAATGCCGGCAAAGGTGGCCAATGCGGCAATAAATGGTCGGCGTTGCATCGCAATTCCTATTCGTTTCGTAACAATGGGCACTCAGCCGTAAGCAATCCAGCGGCCACACACCACGACGGCAAGCCAAATAAGGCTAGAAAGCAGCATTTGGCCTTTGGCCATCGCGTCTAACCTGTCTAAGCTACCGCGCCCATGAAACCACGCAGCATTACAAGCAGCTGCAGTAAGCAGCAACATTTTGACTAAGAACACGCGCTTGCTTAAAAGTTCCGCAGCTTGGCTAGAAAACATCAACAAACCTGATGCACCCGCCAGACAAAAGCCAATCAATGCCAACGACAGGCTCAGGCGCGCCAAATCTCGCACTGGCAGCGCAGCGCCCTTGCCAAATACGCGCAGCTCCAGCAGCAGCAAGTTTCCAATCAAGAGGCCGATGCCTACAATGTGCACGACCTCTAGCGCTGGATACATCCAGGCGCTGGTTTTAATGGCGCTCAACATCCAGCAGCTCCAAAACCATGGCAACCCGCGCCTTGGCGGCACCCAAATCCGCCACGCAGGGCAGCGCGTCATGTGGCGTGGGCGAGACCTTGCCAAATGCACAGCGTGATACACGCCAAACCAAAATTCCCCGTGCGCTGGCTTGCAGCAAAGCGGCTTCTAAAGCAGCCCCCAGCGTGCCGTTGCCAGTACCCGCCACAACCAGACCACGCAAAGGGGCAATGCCAGTCTGCGCCATGTGGCCCAGCAAGGCCTCCACGATGTAACCGTCGGCTTGGGCATGGCTATGCAAAATTTCCACACGCGGCCAAAGTTGGATATTTGCTATATTTTCAATAGCAACATATGACCATTTAACGCTGACATCGGTCATATTATTGGTATATTGCGCATCTACAACGACCTGCGTGCCTTGTAAAACTGGTGCAAGCCCCCAAACGACATCCACAACTGCGGGCGTATGAACACCCGCGCCCACCCTGCCCGCAACACCATACTCTCCAGAGCTAAAAGCATCCAGGGCAAAGGTGTTAATTTTTTGCACGGCAGCGCCATGGTGAATCTGCCCTGCACAAACACACAGTACCCCCCTAGCCTGTGCATGCAATGCAACTGCCAGTGCATCACGCAGATTGCGCGGTCCATCCGACTCGCTGGAAGTGGCGGGGCGCATGGCACAGGTTAAAACAATGGCTTTAGGGCTGCCCTGCAATAGCGGACCGAGCACAGTATGCAGAAAAAACGCCGTCTCCTCCAATGTGTCTGTGCCATGGGTAATCAACACCGCGCAAATACCGTCATCTTGCAGGGCTTGCGCACACCGCAGCGCCAAACGCGCCATGGTGGACCAGTCCATATCTTTGCTGTCAATTTGAGCGATCTGCTCCAACTGCACGGGTGTACCAGCAAGCAAAGACTGCGCTTGGGGCACGCCAGCGAGCAACTGCGCCACACCAATCTGCGCGGCGGTATAGCCGGTGTGGTCGTGCGCACTGTTTGCCGTGCCAGCAATGGTTCCGCCGGTGCCCAAAATAAGCAGTTTTTTCATAAAATTTAGAGAATTAAGTAATTATTTGCAAAAAAAGACTTGCCAAGGCTTAAAAACTGGTTAAGAATACAGTGACTGGGATTAGCAACAGCCTGTGACTTCATCCTGTGGTCGCAGTTTATGTTCAACCAACGCGCATTGAAAGGAATTCCAAGATGTTTGAGATGCCAAAACTCACCGCTCGCCAACAGCAGATTCTAGACCTGGTCAAGACCAGTATCGCCAAAACCGGTGCCCCACCCACCCGTGCCGAAATCGCTACAGCGCTAGGGTTCAAGTCTGCCAACGCTGCTGAAGAACATTTGCAAGCCCTGCACCGCAAAGGCGCAATTGAGCTTTTAAGCGGCACTTCTCGCGGTATTCGTCTGCGCAGCAATGCCTTGCAAAGCATCAACGACGAACGCAAAACATTGGCTGAAAATATCGCCACCCTCGCCAAGCAGCTGGCGCTGCCTTTGGTGGGCAGAGTGGCCGCTGGCTCGCCCATCTTGGCGCTAGAGCATGTGGACCAGACTTACATGGTCGAAGCCAATCTTTTTGCCAAAAAACCAGACTATTTACTCAAGGTGCGCGGCATGAGTATGCGTGACATTGGCATCATTGACGGCGATTTACTGGCTGTCCAAACCGCCAAGGACGCACGCAACGGCCAAATCGTCGTAGCGCGCATTGGCGAAGAAGTCACAGTCAAACGCTTTCAGCGCAACAAACACTTAATTGAGCTGCACGCTGAAAACCCCGAATTCAAAACCATCGTGGTCGAACCTGGGCAGCCATTCGCCATTGAAGGTTTGGCTGTTGGCCTCATCCGCAATTCCATGCTGATGTAAGCCCCTTTTCTCGCCGCTGCCACGGGTAGCGGGCGTTTGAAGCTGCAAATTCCCCCCCTATTTTGACGGACTGTATGCCTGTCGGGGGAGAGCTTTGTGTTTTCAGCCCCGTGGATGCGCTTCGTTACGTCAATCCTGCTGGTGCAACTGTTACTTAACATTGACTGGAGATTTGAAACATGACAACCCCATCCACACACAAGCACGGCATGCAACAAGCCGCCTTACACAGTAACCAAGCCGTAGGCGGTTACAGCGGTTTTTTAAGTATCTTGATTGGCTTGTGCAGCTTGCCATTTTTGGCACTGCGCGCTGTTGTAGACTTTTTTGCACCGCCAAGCGCTGCCGAACTCTTGACGCGACATCAGGGAGCGAATGGCCATCCTGCTTGGCCACAAAGCGCCATAACTCCCACGCCTTTGGCCACCACCGAGCAGCCATTAAGCCCTGCATGTGAGGCCACCCCAACCCATGTAACATCCACAGAAAACACTATGAAAAAAATAGCATTAAATGACCGCCCCACAATGACAATGGCCAAAAAAACCCTAAGAACTGGATTAAGCCTACAACATGGCCGAGTCATCATATCTGGCCGTATGGCCGACGTATGTGCCGAGCTAGAGCGCTTAGCCGCCATAGAGGCGGCCAGCGCCTAAGCCCACCCAACTCGGTCGCCTGTGCGCAGCATTTTGAAATGCCCGCTTATGCTGGCGCACCCGTCAAATACTCGCCTTTTCCTAAGTCCACACCGTTGTGGCGTAGCAATGCATACGCGGTTGTCACATGGAAAAAGAAATTCGGAATCACCCAATGCTTAAGGTACGCCTCCCCCTGCATCGTTCGGGTAGCTTCCTTGCCGACTGGAAAAGTGATGTCTTTTGCCTCTGTACCGTCTAGCATGGCGGCATCTACCGTTTTGAGAAATGCAACTGTTTTGGCGATCCGCTCTTTGAGCTGCGCCAAAGAAACTTCATTGTCTTCAAACTTTGGGGCATCCACCCCTGCAAGTCGCGCAACACCTAGCTTGCTGGCATCGCAGGCAATGGTGATTTGGCGTGAGAATGGCAACATATCCACCGCCAAACGCATGGCCATGAAGTTTGCAGAGTCAAATTTTTTAGTGTCTGCATGGGCTTGCGCCTTGTCTAGAAAATAGCTCAGATTACCCAGCATTTTTACAAACAAAGGAATACTGGCAGAGTGCATCGTGATCGGCATAAAATCTCCAAAAGAGTGGTGAAAGAGCCCGAATCGTAACCGCAAGCAGTTAAGTTTGCAGGCGACGGCTGAAGTCCTCTGAAGTCGGTCAAAATACAGGCATGAACATAGTAATTCTCGATGACTACCAAGATGTTGTGCGCAAGCTCGATTGCGCTAGCAAATTGGACAGTTTCAACGCCAAGGTCTACACTAATACAGTCAAAGGCATAGGACAACTCAGCGTCCGCCTCAAAGAGGCTGACGTGATTGTCCTGATTCGTGAACGCACCCATCTTTCAAGGCAATTAATCGAGAAATTGCCCAAACTCAAACTCATCGCCCAAACTGGCAAAGTGGGCAGCCATGTAGATGTAGCAGCCTGTAGTGAGCGTGGTGTGGCCGTGGCTGAAGGCGTTGGCTCGCCAGTAGCACCTGCCGAATTGGCATGGGCTTTAATAATGACGGCCACCCGCAGATTACCCCAATACATCTCACATCTCAAGCACGGCGCTTGGCAGCAGTCAGGCCTCAAGTCGGCCTCGATGCCTGCCAATTTTGGACTTGGCACCGTGCTGGCGGGGAAAACATTAGGGATTTGGGGCTACGGCAAGATAGGCAAGCTTCTGGCTAGTTATGGACGGGCTTTTGGCATGCAAGTGATGGTTTGGGGGCGCGAACCTTCACTGGCTGCTGCTGTGCAAGATGGTCTTGCGGTTGCTAGCAGTAAAGCCGACTTTTTCAGCCAATCGGATGTCCTGAGTCTGCATTTGCGCCTCAATGACGATACGCGTGGCATTGTGCGCCTTGAGGATTTGTCCATGATGAAACCCAGCGCCTTGCTGGTCAATACTTCGCGTGCTGAGCTTATCGTTCAAGACGCGCTCATTGCCGCGCTGAACCGCGGACGACCCGGACTGGCCGCGATTGATGTCTTTGAAAGCGAACCCATCTTGCAAGGACACGCATTGCTGCGATTGGAGAACTGCATTTGCACTCCCCATATCGGCTATGTGGAGCAAAACAGCTACGAGTTGTATTTCAGTGCCGCTTTTGACAATGTTGTCAATTTTATCAAAGGCACTCCTACCAACATCGTCAACCCAGGTGCTTTGCAAGTTCGGCGTTAACAGGTTCTAAGCGTTGCCGCAATTTGGCCGTTTTGCTCAGTCTTGGTATTTAGTGATGCGCGGTATTTGCTATTTGACAGCGCTTGCTAAAAAGGCCGATTAAAACCTTGAGGCTGTTAACGGCTTTAGTTCTATTGCATCGTCAATATCAAAGTCTAGGCCATTATCCACTTCGGCACTACGGGGCTGCTCTGTGGATTGAATGCTTTCTAAATTGATATCCAAACCCAGCCGCTTGGGATCTACAGGAAAAATAATTTGGTCTAGCAGATCCGTATTGAGAAGTTCCAAGGTGGTTTCTGAGAGTAAATTGGGGGTTTTACTTTGAACCATCTGGTCAAAGCTTGGCTCCATCACTTGAATCAAAGGATTTTGCAGTGACTGTGGCGCCAACTCGGAGACCGACAGCTGGTCTAGGTTGGTATTAGAAAACTCGCTCATCGGCAAGTGCTCGCTTGGTGCAAGCATGAAACCCATGTCAGAAAAACTGGCAGTGGCCTCGCTTGAAAACGGTGGTTTTTTGGCTCCATCAGGAGGCTTGATAGCTGGAACTAATTCATCGCCATTACCCGAACTGATATCCTTTGCAATCGAGTGCAAGAGCAAAAGCTCGCGGTAAGCCAGCAAGTCAAATCCAGTCGTAGGATCGCCCTCTTCCATGCCTTCATCTGGTTTGCGAAATACAGACTCCTCGATAACATCCAAGACCCGAGCAGATGGCCACAGCGACTGAATACGACTGAGCGCACGCGGGTAATACTCTAGGCCACGTCCTGTTTGGCTGTAGTCATCAAAAGCTGGTATTTTTCCGTTGAATGCACGGTTAAAGTCTCCGCGCAGAGTCTCATAGTTGTGCGTGAGTTTTAAGGAGTGGTAGATTTCAAACAAATCCAAATACGCCATGGCACTGGTCTCAGGGTGCTCGCGAATGTGCTCACGCAATATTTCTATGGCTTGGGGATGCTGCCCTAAGGACATAAAGAACTCTGCTTGCTGCTGTACGTCAAACAGCTCTTCAGCATTCACGGTGCGCGGCACCCCCGGAATACTGGCCACAAAATCTGGACGATCAGCGGCCAAAGACATCGAGTCTCCAGCCTGTAGGTCTTGCTGCAAACGGGCTTTTGCTTGGGCTAAACCATCGCGCATGGACTGAATGGGTTTGCTCGTTTTGTCAAAGTTTTCCCACTCATCACTGGCAGAGAATGTCGGTGCAATCGATTGAAGATCAGACTCTCGTCCTGCGCCTAACTGCATTGCGGTAGCGGGTTTGTGTGGTCGTTTTGTGGGGGTGTGCAGTTGGTCACTGGGCGTAAAGTGCGCATCAGCTTGGCCGTTGCGGCCCGCCCACCAAGGCGCGTTTGAACCTGATGCATTCGCAAGCCGCTTAACGCGTAGCCACCCTAAAACTGCGGCAACCAGAGCGCACAGGCTCAACAAAATCAGTGCTATCGTAAACCCATTGGTATAGCGCTCGCTCTGCGCAGTCGCCAAGTCAGTGCTCAAGGTCTGGAGCGCTTGCTGTTGGCGCTTGCTGTCGCCGCGCAATGCCGCTAACTCACCTTCCAAGGCCGCTAAACGCGCATTTGACTGCACTACATCGCCGATGTCTGCTTGCAGCGACTTCCAGAGCGCAGCAGCAGCAGACCTTTGAAGTGGATCATTCGAAATAGGGGTTAGCAGCTCACTAGAGGCGCGTAAATTTGGCGAGCGCTCGCCAACAAAGAAGTCAGCAGTCTCGAGCTCAAGGCGTGCGCTTTGGGGGGGCAACACCTTTTCCTTCTTATCATTTTTGCTGGATTGGCGCGATTTTGCAGGCAACGCTACACTGGCAGGTGTCGAATTTTTTGCTTCAGAAGATACCAAGTTTGCGGCATTCTCTGCAACAGTTTTGCGTTCGGCATTTTTGATACGCTTGGCTTCTTTGGCCTGTTCACGCAATATGCGCCTTTGCTCGCGTGCGCTGGCAGCGTCGGGGGCTGCGGGCGGCACTAGCTCAGTGTTAGTTGCTTTTGCGACAGGCAAACGTTGCTCTGCGGGCAATGTTGCGGGGGGGGAGTTTCGAAATACTGGCGGCTCTTCAGTGCTGGCTTCGCTCAAGAGTACATACCTTCGGGTTGACAGTTGTTGGCAAATCGCCTTCAAAAATACCGTGACCACAGGCTCGTCAACCTGCTGGCTACTGCGAATACGAATGACCAAGTCCGCACCAACTGGGCTCTTTTCAACACTGATACGCGTGCCGCCATTCGCCAGCCGTGTTTCGCCATAAAAAATGTCAGCTTCAAAGCATTGCGGGCTGACTTGGTCTTGACCTGACTCCGTGGTTGCCAGTACCGCAATATCAAGCGGTTTGCCTATCAAGGGTGTGCCGCGGCTTCGCCCTAATGACAGTGCCAAGCTATCAACGGGCCAGAGCGATGCGCAAAACACAGTGACTCCGGCCAACAAAATGCTGACCCGAGCAACTGCTTGAGAACGAAAAAAAGACGCTAAAACCATACTTGTTTCGAATTGTCGCACAGTCAGCCAACCCACATACAGCCCTGTATCGACACTTATCCTGTAATAATGCCAGTATCTATTCATTTGAAGCGAAAAAAATCTATGTCCATTGTATTTTCTTGTGTAGCCGTGGTTGGGGCTGGCGCGATGGGTCGTGGCATTGCCCAAATCGCAGCACAAGCAGGCAGCACCGTTATGGTGCATGACACCCAACCAGAAGCCGTCTCGCATGCGGTAGCATCTATCAAGCTGCAATGGAGCAAATTAGTTGAAAAAAATCGAATCAGCGCCCAGCAAGCCGCCGACTACAGTGCGCGTCTTTTGCCATGCAATCTCTTAGCAGACTTGGCAAATGCCGACTTGGTAGTGGAGGCAATTGTGGAACGCCTCGATGTGAAAAAGGCGCTTTTTGCTGAGCTTGAGAAAATAGTTCGACCTGAAGCAGTATTGGCCACCAATACATCGTCTCTGTCCGTGACCTCCATTGCTGCGGGTATGCGGCATCCGCAGCGGTTTGCGGGATACCACTTTTTCAACCCAGTCCCGTTGATGAAGGTGGTGGAAGTTATCGCGGGTCTAAAAACCAGCACCCACACTTGTGCGCAGTTAACTGAATTTGCCCAACAAATGGGCCACACTGCGGTCAATGCTGCGGACACCCCGGGTTTTATAGTGAACCACGCTGGTCGCGCATACGGCACAGAGGCACTGCGCATCGTAGGAGAAAGCATTGCAGATTTTGCTACGGTTGACCGAATTTTGCGTGACCAAGTAGGGTTTAAGCTCGGTCCATTTGAATTGATGGATTTAACCGCGCTAGATGTCTCCCATCCCGTGATGGAGTCGGTGTATCGGCAATATTATGAAGAGCCGCGTTACCGCCCATCGGTCATTACCGCGCAAAGACTAGCAGGGGGTGTTTTAGGCAAAAAGGTCGGTGAAGGTTTCTACCGGTACACCGATGGCGTAGTGCACATGCCAGCTGACCCGCCTGTACCCGTCTGTGCACACATGCCCCCGGTCTGGGTCTCGCCTCGTGCAACACGACGTGTGGAGCTTCTCACGCTGCTTAAAGACTTGGGGGCAATCATCGAAACCGGTGTTTCGCCCTCCATGCAAGCCCTCACCTTGGTTGCACCGCTTGGCTTGGATGTAACTACTGTGGCCGTGGTGGATCGCCATGACCCAGCGCGCACAGTAGGCATCGATATGCTCTTTGCAGATGCGCAAACCAAGCGCCGCGTGTTGGCAACCAACCCTGCTACAAGCTGCGACATGCGCGAGGCAGCCCACGCATTGTTTGCCCGCGACGGCAAGGCCGTCAGCGTCATTCGAGACAGCGGCGGTTTTGTAACGCAGCGTGTGGTAGCCGCTATTGTGAATATTGCATCTGATATGTGCCAACAAGGCATTTGCAGCCCCAAAGACCTAGAGCTGGCCGTCACACTTGGCCTGGGCTACCCCATGGGGCCGCTGGCGATGGGAGATGCCTGCGGTGCGACTAATATCTTGGAAGTTTTGTTTAACATGCAAACGGTCTACGGTGACCCGCGCTACCGCCCAAGCCCATGGCTGCGCAGACGAGGCGCAATTGGATTGCCCTTGATGCACCAAGAAGCCTAACGCCATGCCTGCCCAGATTATCAGCACCAGCCATGGCCAAACCATGGTGCTTACGCTTTCAAATCCAGAGTACCGCAACGCTTTGGGGCCAGAGATGTATGCCGCTGGAGTAGAAGCGCTCAATGCCGCAGACAACAATCCCGACGTGCGCAGCGTGATCATTACTGGCGAGGGTGCTCAGTTTTGTGCGGGTGGCAACTTGCAACGCTTGCTAGAGAACCGCCTACAACCACCACAAGTCCAGACCGATAGCATTGAGGCGTTGCACAATTGGATCGAGACTATTCGCAGCTTTCCCAAACCCGTGATTGCCGCAGTGGAAGGCGCTGCTGCGGGCGCTGGGTTCTCACTGTGCTTGGCCTGTGACTTGGTGGTTGCGGCTCGATCTGCGGTTTTTGTCATGGCCTACAGCAACGTCGGGCTGTCTTGCGATGGCGGTGCCAGTTGGGCGCTCACGCGCAGCCTACCGCGCCAGCTGGCCATGGAACTGCTCATGACCGGATCCAAAACTAGCGCGGAGCGGCTGCATGCACTGGGCATTGTGAACGAAGTTACCAGCGATGGGCAAGCATTGGCCGCAGCACTTGAGCTGGCGGCAAAACTCAATTGCCGCGCCCCAAACGCCATGGCAAGCTTAAAGGAGTTGGTTAACGAGTCTGAAGACAGCAATTTACACCAACAGTTGGCACGCGAGCGCAGCCATTTCGTACAAAATTTACACCATCTCAACGCTGGCGAAGGTATTTCAGCCTTTCTAGCAAAACGCCCAGCCCAGTACGTTTAAACCACGCAGCCTCCACAGTCGCGCATGCGCCAGACACGCAGGTGACAAAGCCCAGAGGCTAGACGACCGCCAGACTGCACAATCGAGCTCTACATATGCACAACATGGAAGACCCTATCCTGACCCAAGAAGAGCGCGAGGCCATCAACTCTGGCCGCTGGTTCTCTTCGTTATCACCCTCTTTGCGGCACGACATTTTACGCGTCACCTATGTCAAGCGGTACCGAGACGGTGAGCTCATTTGTGCCCGAGGCGATGCTCCAGACGAATGGATTGCCTGCGCACGAGGTGCTGTGCGGGTCAGCTCCACCTCTTTATCTGGTAAACAAATTACCCTCACCTATGTTGAGCCCGGCATTTGGTTTGGCGATGTCGCCATATTTGATGGTGACCGACGCACCCATGACGGCTATGCTCACGGTGACAGCACTATCCTTTGCGTAGCCAGAGGAGATTTTCGCAAAATACTGGCCAACCATATCGAGTTATACGAAGCGCTGATGCGTTTGCAAGCACGGCGTATTCGCCAATTATTTGGGCTAGTGGAAGACCTCAATACATTGCCTCTGCGCGCGCGCTTGGCCAAGCAGCTCTTGCATTTGGTTCGCAGCTATGGTGTGGCCAGTTTGTCTGACGGCACCGAAACCCGCATTGGCTTGCATTTAGCACAAGAAGAACTGGCCCAACTCTTGGGCGCTTCTCGCCAACGGGTCAACCAAGAGCTTAAATCCATGGAGCGCGAAGATATTATCCGTATCGAACCAGGTGGCTTGGTCGTGCGTAACCGCACCGCGCTCATGAAAATCACAGAGACGGACTAAAACATGGCTGATTTTGCACACTTTGTAGGCACTAAAGCAGTTGGCGATGCACACGCATTTGACATCCAAGCCTTGGAAACTTGGCTTGACCAGCACATGCCAGGCTTCAAAGGCCCCCTCAGTGTTGAAATGTTCAAGGGTGGGCAGTCCAACCCAACCTACAAACTGATCACCCCAAGCGCCAGTTATGTCATGCGGG
Organism: Polaromonas sp.; assembly: GCA_031428975.1. GTDB lineage: Bacteria > Pseudomonadota > Gammaproteobacteria > Burkholderiales > Burkholderiaceae_C > JAAFIP01. The sequence continues at coordinate 13,659 of JANOYR010000214.1, forward strand.
CAAAACCCGGCCCAGTCGCCAAGTTGCTGCCCAGCGCACATGCGGTAGAGCGCGAATTTGCGGTGATGGACGGTTTGTATGGCACACAAGTACCAGTCGCCAAAATGCACTGCCTGTGCGAGGACGAATCCATCATTGGCCGCGCCTTTTACGTGATGGAGTTTGTCGACGGCCGCGTCATGTGGGATCAGTCTTTGCCCGGATATTCTCAGGCCGAGCGCTTGGCTATCTATACCGAAATGAACCGTGTGATTGCCGCCTTGCACTGTGTTCCGTTTGCGGAACGTGGCTTGACTAATTTTGGCAAGCCAGGGAGCTATTTTGAACGCCAAATTGGGCGCTGGACTAAGCAGTATTTGGCCAGCGTCACAGGACCCAATCCTGCCATGGATCAATTGATCGATTGGCTGCCCAAGCACATGCCAGCCAGTGCGCTAGACCAAAGCCGCGTTTCTATTGTGCATGGAGACTTCCGTTTAGACAACATGGTGTTTCACCCTACGCAGCCGCGTGTGCTTGCCGTATTAGATTGGGAGCTGTCTACACTTGGGCATCCGCTTGCAGACTTTAGCTACCACTGCATGTCTTGGCACATCCCACCGGGCGGTTTCAGAGGCATTGGCGGACTCGATCTTGTAGCGCTGGGCATTCCCAGCGAAGATGACTATATCCGCATGTATTGTGAGCGCACAGGTTTTGCCACTTTCGAGTCGGTCAAAACGGACTGGAATTTTTACATGGCTTACAACCTTTTTAGAATTGCCGCCATTTTGCAAGGTATCGCCAAACGGGTCGAAGCAGGCACCGCATCAAGCGCACAGGCCATCAGTTCAGGCGCTGGCGCTCTCCCGATGGCACAACTAGGCTGGCAATTTGCCCAGCGCACCTGAACTTTCACATACTAACTAGGACGACATATGGACTTTGACTACAGCCCCCGCACCAAAGCTTTGCAAGAACAATTACTTGCTTTCTTTGATACTTACATTTACCCCAACGAGCAGGCCTACCACGACGAGATTTTGGCAAACACGGCGGCGGGTAAACGATGGACACCGCTACAGACCATCGAAAAACTCAAGCCTATCGCTCAAAAAGCCGGATTATGGAATCTATGGCTGCCACGCGATACCGCTGAAATCGCGGGCTTTGGTGGCGACCCTTTGTTTGGCGGTGCTGGCTTGTCTAACCAAGAATACGCACCCTTGGCTGAAATCATGGGTCGCGTCTTGTGGTCTAGTGAAGTATTTAATTGTTCGGCTCCCGACACTGGCAATATGGAAACCATCGCACGTTATGGCTCACCTGCGCTGCGAGACCGCTGGCTCAAACCATTGTTACGTGGTGAAATTCGTTCGGCATTTGCCATGACCGAGCCTGATGTCGCCTCTTCAGATGCCACCAATATTGCCACCACCATCATGCGCGACGGCGACGAATACGCCATCAATGGCCGCAAATGGTGGATTTCGGGCGCTGGCGACCCGCGCTGTGCGGTCTATATCACCATGGGCAAGTCTGACCCTGATGCACCGCGCCACAGCCAACAAAGCATGATCATCGTCCCCGCAGACACTCCGGGTATCAAAGTGATTCGACCACTCACAGTCTTCGGCTATGACGACGCACCCCACGGCCATTGCGAAATGACCTTTACCAATGTGCGCGTGCCCGCAGAAAACATGCTCCTGGGTGAAGGCCGTGGCTTTGAAATTGCCCAAGGCCGCTTAGGCCCCGGGCGCATTCACCACTGCATGCGCTTGGTAGGCCTTGCTGAACGCGCACTGGAGCTGATGTGCAAGCGCGCATCCAGCCGTATCGCCTTTGGTAAACCCGTAGCCGCACAAACAGTGACCCAAGAGCGCATTGCAGAGTCGCGCTGCAAAATTGACATGGCACGGCTGCTAACACTCAAAACAGCGTGGCTCATGGACCTTGGCGGCAATAAGCTGGCCAAAAACGACATCGCCATGATCAAAGTGGTTGCGCCCAGCATGGCCTGCCAAGTGATCGACTGGTCCATGCAAGCCCACGGCGGTGGCGGTATGTGCGACGATTTCCCGTTGGCTTACTCCTACACCGCTGCACGCACCCTGCGCTTCGCTGACGGCCCAGACGAAGTGCACCGCAATGCGATTGCCAAGCTTGAATTAGGAAAATACGCCCTTGTGAAGCGCGAAGTAGAGATGCCCATCACCCGAGGCTAGGTATTTTCGCCAACCGCTAGGGCCCAAGCCCTAGCGGGGTGAGCCAAACACTCAAATAGACAGATCGGTCGACAATCCCCCTAAGGCAGTCTCGCAGGCCATCGTGAAAATTTTGCTGGCGTGCTCCACCATGGCTTGGTTGTCTGCGACATGCAGCATACGCAAGTATGCTTTGCCGCGCAAAAGCATCAAAATCATGGGACGCGTAGGGTCTGGCAAAGGCCAATGCATGAGTAGTTCACACAATGCGGGTGTTACCCACGCTATTGCGTCATCTTTTTGATCCGACAAAATGGCGTATTGCTTCCAAAAAGGCGTAGTCAAGGTGTCCCAACCCACCTCTTCGTACATCGCCAGCCAGCGCATTTCTTCTGGTAAATTGGGGTCAACCGTGGTTTGCAGTGAGTCTGTGTAAATTGCAAAAGCCCGCTTTTCTAACTCTTCTTTGAGGTGGCGGTTCATGACCAGTACGGCCACATCTTCGCGGATACCTAATTCTGCGCGGGCTCGCAGCTCCTCGCCGCGAATAAAATCACGCGAAGGTCTGCCGCGCTCCATCCGCCACGGTTTGCCTGCAACCTTACCGTCAACTACAAAACCTTTGCCCTCGCCTCGCGAACTGTAAGCAAGTCCTTGTAATCCTGCCCACTCAGAAATTGGATTTGTCGTTTGTGGCTGGGTTCTGGCAACCACCTCTGCGGGTGTACTTTTTAAAAAAACTTGGCGCAGGCGTTCAAACATGGATGTGAAAAATGCTTTAGAGTATCACGTGTTGTGGGTCTCACATTCCCTATGGTAAGCCCGTGTAACATTTTCCATTAATTTTCGAGATTTGTCCATGCTTGAATTGTTCAGTTGGGCCACGCCCAATGGCCATAAAATCCACATCATGCTGGAAGAATGCGGCCTGCCTTACAAGGTGAGCCCGATCAACATTAGCACTGGCGACCAATTCAAGCCTGAATTCCTCAAAATCAGCCCCAATAACAAAATGCCCGCTCTGGTGGATTCTGATGGCCCAGACGACAAGCCAATCGCATTGTTTGAATCAGGTGCAATCTTGATTTATTTGGCCGCTAAAGCAGGCAAATTCATGCCCAGCTCCACACGCGGCAAATACCAAGTGCTGCAGTGGTTGATGTTCCAAATGGGGGGCGTAGGCCCCATGCTCGGTCAGAACCACCACTTTCGCATCTACGCGCCCGAGAAATTACCCTACGCGATTGAGCGCTACACCAACGAAGCCAAGCGCATTTATGGCGTGATCAACACACAGTTATCAAGTAACGCTTTTATTGCAGGCAAAAGCTATTCTATTGCCGACATGGCCATCTACCCTTGGCTGCGCAACTGGAAAGCGCAAGGCATCGAGCTAGCCGACTACCCCGCGCTCAAACTGTGGTTTGAAAAATTAGAAAAACGCCCAGCCGTGCAACGCGGCTGCCAAGTGCTGGCCGATTTACGCAAGCCCCTCACAGGCGACAAAGAGCGTGAAATTTTGTTTGGAAAAAAGCAATACACCCAGAGATAATTGGCATATAATCTAGGTCTTCGGAGTGTGGCGCAGCCTGGTAGCGCACCTGGTTTGGGACCAGGGGGTCCAAGGTTCGAATCCTTGTACTCCGACCATTAAAATGAAACTAAAACGCCCTTGCTCTTATAGAGACAAGGGCGTTTTAGTTTCTAGGTTTGGCTTGCAGATATCAAAAAAAACCAGCAGTTCATAGCGAATCTGCTGGTTTTGTTATAGTTTACCTTCACTGTCCGTAGCTCAGTTGGATAGAGCAACAGCCTTCTAAGCTGTGGGTCGGGGGTTCGATCCCCTCCGGACAGACCAGTTTTTACAGCTTCACATATTGGTATTCCACCGCCTGCGCATTAATCCCACGGTCAGGTGGGGCAATCCAGCCGGCCATTTTGCCCGGCTCGGTCACGCGGTGCATCAGGCTTTGGATGAAGGCTTGGTCTTGGTCGCTGGGCAGCCAACGGGTTTTGTAGGCCGCAAACTCAGCCGCGCTGATGGGATTGCCCTCTAAATCAGTATGAATGCCTGCCCACATGCCTACTTCGCGCCTGAAGCGGCTGCTTGGCAGCTTAAGCTCCATATCAACCCCAGCACGTTTGATGGCCATGTTCCAGCGGGTCACGCCCACATTACAATCTTTGATGTATTCCAGTCGGGTGATTTCGTTCATGCCGTTGCGGGTGGCGATGCGTTCGTCCTTGACACCGCCTTGGCCGTCTGCGATTTGAATCGTCATTTCGGTGTCGGATTCGACGTGGTTGGCAAACTTGGCTTCGTCGGGGCGGCCTTTGATACCGTTAGCAAAATAGGTGGCGGCGTTGCTGGACTGCTCCGAGCCAAACAAATCGAGCGAGCTGGTAAACCAAAAGTTCATAAAGCGCTGAATCGTGGGCAGATCAATCGCGCCGTGTGAGCGGATGCGGGCTGGGTCTTCGGTGTTGAGCTCTTTCATCACTTCTAGCGTGCGCTTGATGACGCGACCCACGCCTGTTTCGCCCACAAACATGTGGTGCGCTTCCTCAGTGAGCATGAAACGGGTGGTGCGTGCCAGTGGGTCAAAGGCAGACTCAGCAAAGCTCTTGAGCTGGAACTTGCCGTCGCGGTCGGTGAAATAGGTGAACATGAAGAAGCTCAGCCAATTGTCCATGGGCTCGTTGAATGTGCCCAAAATGCGCGGTTTGTCGGTGTCGCCGCTGTGGCGAGCTAGCAGTTCTTCAGCTTCTTCGCGGCCATCGCGGCCAAAGTGGGCGTGCAAAAGGTAAACCATGGCCCACAGGTGGCGGCCCTCTTCTACGTTCACCTGAAACAGGTTGCGCAGGTCATACAGCGAAGGCGCGGTGTGGCCTAGCAGGCGCTGCTGCTCGACCGATGCAGGCTCGGTGTCGCCCTGCGTGACGATCAGGCGGCGAAAGTCGCGGCGGAACTCGCCCGGCACTTCTTGCCACACGTCTTGGCCCATGTGGTCACCAAAGCCAATTTTGCGGTTTTGCTCTTGGTCGGCCATGAAAATGCCCCAGCGGTAGTCGGGCATGGGGGTGTAGCCGTAGCTGGCCCAACCGGATGCATCCACACCTACGGCCGTGCGCAGGTACACGTCTTTGGCCTTGAAATCAGAGGGGCCCATCTCGTCCCACCAATTTAAAAAAGCGGGCTGCCAGTGTTCTAGCGCTCTTTGCAGCTGGCGGTTTTCGCCTAAGCCTACGTTGTTGGGGATGAGGGATTGCAGGTCTATGGAGCTCATGGTGTTTCCTTCGTTTGGTTGAGTTGGTTGGTTAACTGAGGTTTAAATACGGACTGCCGGACGCAGAGGTCGCAAAGGTTTCGCAGAAGACGCAAAAGGGGAGAAAAGAATACCGAAATGGTGAGTATGGTTCATAGTGATTTAGCTAAAGTTGGATGACTGAAGTTTGAAATCTAAAATTAAATAATTATTTCTAAATAAATTACTATATTTTTAATAGCAAACTATGACCATATGGCCGTGACATTGAATGAATTTTTTATAAAATATAGCTTTGACTTCATTTTGGTATTTTTCGGTATTCTTTTGCGTCTTCTGCGAAATCTTTGCGTCCTCTGCGTCCGGATGTCCGAATTGAAAGGCTTCTAAATCAAACCCGTTTCCAGTCAAACTTAGCCTTGCGCCCTGTGCCAAAGAGCTTCAAAGCGCCCTCTTCGCCCACGGCGTTGGGCCTTATGAATATCCAGTTTTGCCAAGCAGAGAGTCGCCCAAAGATGCGGGTTTCCATGGTTTCTTTGCCTGGGAAGCGCAGCGACGCTTCTAGGCCTGTCATCGCATCGGGCGACAAAGAGGCACGCTCTTCTAGCATGAGGCGAATTTCGTCGTCCCAGTCGATGTCGTCGGGGGTGACGGTGACTAGCCCCAAGCCCAGCGCTTGGTCGGCACGTAATGGTGAGTCGCTCAGGCCTTGCAGTTGGGCGATGGTGGCTGCGTCTTCGCAAAAGCGGGTTTGCAGGCGGGTGAGTGCGTTCACAGTGGGGAAGCGGCCAAAATTGGAGTTGCTTAAGCGCAATGCAGGTGCTGCGTCGGGCGAATCGGGCAAGTCGAGCATGTAAATGCGGTCGCAGGCCAAGGCCAGCTCGTACAGCAAGCCTGCAAAGCAGGAGCCAGAATCGACCAAGGCAATCAAGCTGCGGCTGGTCACATCGAGGCGTGCCAGTGTGCGGCGCAGTGCGCCAATGGTTTCTTTAACCAGCCAATGCCCAGCATTTTTGTCCAGCACTTGGTCGGCCAGCATCACCAAATTGGCATCGCCTCGGGTTTGAATCACCCAAGTGCCCACTTCAAGTTCATTGGTGCGCAGATTCAAAATCGCGTCGTCCAGCTCGCGCTGCATTTTCAGAGGCCACCAAGCGGCTCCAGCGGCTTCGATGGATGCTGCGGTAGATTCAATGGCCACGCTGGGGGCGTGCACCGTGAGTGTGGCGATGCGTTTGGCGCGGTCGACTTGCACTTTGACAGTGTCATAGGCATAGCCATTGGCATCAATGGTGGCTTGCAAGGCTGGAAGTTCAATGCCTTTTAGGCCACTGGCGCGTGTAGATTGGTGCATAGCCGCTTCAATTTCAGTAGCAAGCAGAGTGGGGAACTCACCCGGCTTGGCGTGTTCGTCAATCAGCTTCCAGTCTTTGGCGCGGTCGGCACGCACGCCCTCGCTGGTGGTGCAAAAGATGTCGGCTAGGTCGCGGCGCACCTTGCGTTTGTCAGTGACGCGGGTTAAGCCGCCGGTGCCGGGCAACACACCCAGTAGCGGCACTTCGGGCAGGCTTACCGTGCTGCTGCGGTCGTCCACCATAATGATGCGGTCGGTGGCCAGCGCCAGCTCGTAGCCGCCGCCAGCGCATGCGCCCGTCACAGCGGCAATGCTTTTAAGGCCGTCGTGTTTGGAAGAATCTTCTAAGCCATTGCGCGTCTCGTTGGTGAATTTGCAAAAATTCACCTTCCAGCCGTGGGTGGACACGCCCAGCATGTAAATGTTGGCACCCGAGCACCAGATTTTCTCTTTGCCGCTTTCAAACACCACGACTTTGACGGATGGGTGCTCAAAGCGCACACGGTTAAGCGCGTCGTGCAGCTCAATGTCAACGCCCAGGTCGTAACTGTTGAGCTTGAGCTTGTAGCCCGGCTTGATGCCGCCGTCTTCGATAATGTCCAGCTTTAGGCGGGCTACTTCGCCGTCTACTGTCAAGGTCCAGTGCACATAGCGGCTGGGGTGGGTCTGAAAATTGACCATCTCACGGTCATCTAACTTGAACATTTTGGGTTCGGTCATGGCGTTCATAGGGTTTGTTTCCTGTTGGTGTGAAATTAAATGGCTATCGCGCGTTGCAAGTCTTTGAAGCTTTGGCGCAAGCTGCGTGCACTGGTGTCGACCACCGCGTCAGCCCGCGCATACAGCGCTGTGCGGCTGGCCAAAATGCTGCGAATATCGTCTAGCGCGGCCACATTGGCCCCCGAGGTGGCATCAAAGGGACGCATGTCGCCCTGTGCCACCACGCGGCCCATGTGTTCTTCGGGTGTGGCTTTCACCCACACGCAGTAAAAATGGCTTTGCAGCAGGTCAAATGTCTCGCGTTCGCTCACAATAGAGCCGCCCGTGCTAAGCACCAAGCCCTCGGCATGGCTGGCGGCAATGCGCAGCAGGGCACGCCGCTCGTAGCGCCGATAGCCCGCTTGGCCATGCTCGGTGATGATGTCTTGTATGCGAATGCCCGCCTCGCGCTCCATTTCGCGGTCTAGCTCTATGAAGGGCACACCCTGCTCTTTGGCAAGCTGCGAGCCCAGCGTAGACTTGCCAGCACCGCGCAGCCCAAGCAGCGCAACGCGCCGCTCTCTGCCAGCCGCAGCAGCCAAGCCAAACTGCGCATGCAAGGCTTCATAGGCCGCGTCAAGCTGCTCGTCACCTAGCTTGGACACCAAATCCACCACGCGGCTGAGCGCAGGGCGCGGCGCGTCTTGCAACAAATCAATGAGGCTGATATTGAGCGCTGCTGCCACCGCGTCGAGCGTGTTGATGGACGCATTGCCCTTGCCCGACTCCAAGTCGGCCAAAAAACGCTCCGACAGCCCAGAATCGGATGCCAGCTGCTTGCGCGACATGCCACGGCGCGAACGCCATGCCCGCGTGCGCATGCCCAAGTCGGTCAAGGACTGGGCAAGCGAGGCGGCAGAGTTGGCCACAGTAGCGATGGAAATGGCGGGGAGCATCGGGTCAGTCAATTGGGTTTAAACAGCCATGGTTTACAAGCATGCGACAGATTTGGGTAAACTGGAGTACAAGGCTTGTATATCCGGCAAAAATGCAGTATAGTTCATAAAACTGCAAACCGTCAAGCAGTTTATTGCACTATTTTCATATTTTTTTGGCAAACACCGCATGAGCACCCTCAAAATTCTCGTTGGCACCATGACCAGCACCGCCGACTACGTGGCCCAAGCTATCCAAATGGACTGCGCCGATTTGGTCGACACCATTGAAGTCCAGATGATGGACGGCCTGAGCACCAGCGCTTTTGACGACCCAGACTGCCTCTACCTAGTGTGCACCAGCACCTACGGCAGCGGCGACGTGCCAGACAACGCCCGCGCCCTGTATGACAGCCTCGACACCGCCCCCCAATTTTTAGGCCATGTGCGCTACGGCGTGATCGCGCTGGGCGACAGCACCTATATGCAAACCTTCTGCTTTGGCGGCAAAAAATTCGACGAACGGCTCGCAGGGCTGGGTGCTAAGCGCATCGGCGAGGTCTGGTGCCACAACGCTTCGGAGGGCACG
>JANOYR010000215.1:0-7887 GCA_031428975.1 Polaromonas sp.
GCGGCCCTAGCGGCCTGCTACATGGGGCGTTGCCCCATGCCCCAATAGCCGATCTTTGCCAGTCTGATGCGCTGTACACTCTCACAGTTGTGACATTTCTACTTTGGGCTGAGGTGTGACATTTCTACTTTGCACTGACAGTATGTGGGCAAAGCGAGTTTTCACGCGGCATTTACAAAATCCTTATCGGCCAATCTCCATCCGAGTCAACAAATACATCAGATTAAAACCCAGCGCACGCGCAGCCACGCGGTGCAGCTTGGCGTTTTCTGGTCGGTGCTCTTGCGTGTCTGCATGCACCCGCAGTTTTCTGCGGTATTCGTCCTTAATCGGTAACGGCACGCAGTCGTGCTCGTCATCGTCTTGGTCAAATTTGCGGTGGTTGAGGCCGCGGTGGTGGCCAAAGACCTCCTCAAACATGGCAATTGCCGCTTTTCTGGCATTCGGCTTGTTATTAGATTCAAGAGCGGGTATCAACAAGGCAAATTGCAGATTTAATTTATCCACCACTTCTTGGCTAGCCACCTCTAACTTTGGCCATGCATTGACTTCATCTTGCAAGTTTTTAGCCAAAGCAGCGCCCGAATAGGGCGATGGAATGGCTACCGAAGGCGCTAAAACAGGTATCACCTTGGCATCTGTGGCTTCAATGACTTCCCAAGCATCCGCCAAAGGCCCTGTGTCTGGTATCCCTTGGGCACGACCGCGCTGGTCGGTATCGCCCATCATGGTGGCCAAACCTACCCCGGGCAGTTCTGGGCGTAATATGTACGCGCCGCGTAAAGTCTGGCCACGCTCCAATTGTTTGTTGGGCACAGTGCTTTTGAAGTCAATCGTTGGAAACCAGCCAAATTGGCGGCCGATATTTTGTTTGTCAATGCCGATGGATTGCATCCAACCAGGGATTTTGGATATGTATTGGGCTTTGTAGGTATCGAGTGCCTCACGATTTTTTTTAACAAAATCCATTTGATCGCCCATTGGCAGACTTCGATCATTTGCTCTTGGGTCTTTCGCTGGGACACCACGCATCTGCATGCGTGTTTCTTCCACGTACACAAACGCAATTTCTTGCTTTGATTTTTTGTCGTTGTGAATGCGGTAGTCGTATTCAAATTGGCTGCCGTTCCAGCGCAATGTTTGTTTTATTTTGGCCTGAAACTGGTTGCGCGGCATATAGCGCCACACTTTTTGCTGGTTGGTCTTGGCATCAGTTACGGTAAATACCCATTCGCCTGTAGATACATCTTGCACCACGCTGTCGGCAGCGAGCGCGGCCGCTGGCGGTAAGGCGAACAAAACAACGACAGATATCGCAACCAAGTTGCCAGCGCTTTGTGTATTCAAACCATAACGCTGCCACAACTGCACCGCCGATTTTGATAACCTTGTCCAGTTCAAAACCACCGCTCATTTCCCTATGTAAGCACGTGTCAACAAATAGATCGTGTTGAATATCAACGCACGAGCTGCAATACGTTCCATTTCCGGCTGGACACCTTTGCGCGGGAACAACGTTGGGAAGCCACCCGATCGCACAATCGGAATCGGTGTTTGCCAATGCGCATCACCTTCGTCATCTTCCATACAGTGGCCATGGTGCATGCGGTGTTGGTTTAAGAAAACTTGCTCCATCAAGGCTTGCGCGGCGCGGTGGGTGGCACGAATGTCCTTGGCCTCCTGTGCCGCAATTAACGCATCCAGTTTTGGATTCAGCTTGACCAGCATGGCAGGCGTAATAGCTTGAATATCTGCCCACGATTGAATATGCGTCTTCATGCGCCGCCCCAGTTCTGCCCCATTCCATGGCACTGGCACGGCAATCGCTGGCACCATGATGTGGGTGCGCACAGTGTCCTCTAGCTCTAGCTGGGCTATAGCCAGTGCAACAGGCCCATCGCTGGGTGAGCTGCTCAAGATTTGTGAGTGCTCCACACTGCCCTGCATTTTGGTCACTGTCAACCCCGGTAATTCTGGTCGAACAATGCCAAATCCTCCTTGGCTACGCCCCGGTTTCATGCCAAAGTTGCTATCGTCTTTGGCCGCTGGGAACCAGCTGTAAAGCGCATACTCATTTCCCGATATATCCCAGACAGAGTCCCATCCTTGAGGGCTAAGCATCGCTTGCTCGCGCAATTTTTGCCTTAGATCGAAATCATGATCACTTTGACTCATTATTTCGAGGGCGGGTATTCCCCGCAACTCTGCAGCAGAGCGTTTTTTTGGATTACCCTCCACTTGAAACCAGCCACGCATCACAATGAAAGCAATCGTTTGCTTGGCGTGGCGTTCGTTTTTTACACGGTATAGGTACTCAAAGCCCTTGCTGTCGCGGTGAATACTACTGCGCACGGCCGGTTGAATCTGGTTACGTGGCGTGTAGTTCCACACTTGCGATTGGGTATTGTCATCAGGATTGAACAGGGTGAAAGTCCAGTCACCCGTCGTTGGATTTCTGGAAAAACTGTCTTGTGTGTTAGCTGTGGTGGCTTGGCTAAATCCATTGGCACTGACAGCCATTGCGGTTGCAAGCAGGGCGGCGCGTAAAAAATGACGCATGGGAAAATTCGTAGTATTCATGTTAGTAGCCTCAATATGGTTTTGTAAAGCTGGCTTTTTGGGCTAGTAAATACACGTGAAAGTGTGCAAAAGACTTCGTGCTGGGGTTGTCTTTCAAATGCCACAGCACTTGCGGCAGCCCAAAGCTGTAACCGTTCTTTAGTTTGTCGAAAACTTTTTGTCGTAAAGCGTCACTTACTCCCGCTGGCCGATAAAAAGAGATGTCGACTTCATTTCCTTCACGATGCTCATGGTGTGACGGAGTCCAGCTGCCACCAATGTCAAACAGCCCTCCCCATACGAGACTGGCATCGTTGATACCGGGGTTTGTCCAGCCCTCAGCTTTCATGATCTTCAGTAACTCATTCAGAGCCTCGACAGACGCTTCTGTCAAATAATGATTGCTAATGTGCTTGGTGGTGGTGCCGATAATTGTGTATTTGCTTGGATTGGCAGGTAACTCCACCAAATCTGGGACTTTGACAGTGACCTCCAAATCGGAAAATCTAGTACCACAGCCCCCGCATGTCGCTTGAATTTTGTGAATACCAGCAAAAGCTGATGGTTTGAAAAGCGCTTTTACTTCGCCATTTGCATCTGAATTTATCGACACCGCTTGAATTGAGCCGGTAGGTCTGCCACCACCTTGATGGTCATGTCCACCGGTGCCTTCGCGAACCTCTACGCTGAAATGGACGTCAACCCCAGCTTTTGGAAGTCCATTTTCCGTCACTTTAGCTACCAAACGCACATCGGGACTACCACCCGTGGCAAGGGGTCGGGTTACAGTAGCCCCGCTTAAGACGATTTTGAGTTCAGCAGGAATGCACCATTGTGTGTCTTCAAAGCGCTGTCGTCCTGCGGAGCATTGGCACATACCAGTAGACCAACCTGACCAGGCATATTTCCAATTCGATACAGGCGGACGTGTGGGCGCGATACTGTTTGGAGCGCGGCACTCGCCGTATACGTAGCCGTAACCGCCCGCATTGTCACAATCTGGTGGTGCGTTTGTCGGTGTAAGACAGGAGTCATCAAAATTCCAATTTATACAAAATGTACTTTTAGGATTAATCGCAGAGCATACGCCTTGCGGGCTACTAGATGTCACATTTGGGAGATCTGTTGATCTGAAAAAAATAGGGTGCCCATATTTGAGGCGCTTCTTGTGCAAAGACGAAGTTGATAAAAGTGATGAGTAGTAAAAAAAAGCGGAATATTGACCGTGACATTTAAAATCCCTTTTCGAGTTAATTTTTTTAACCTGCGGATAGTATGGCGATTGTTTTCAAGCGTCAATCCCCTATTTAGGGGGTGTCGTAGTTTCTAAGGGCTACGCAGGCCATGCAAAACTGCGAAATATTTGCGTTACGCCATACCATCGCCCCGAGCCTTTTTATTGATTTAAGTAGCCTTGGTAGGCATTGCTTTGGTGGATGGTTGCAATGCCGCGGCCACAGTGTTTTTGGCCTCAAAACAGGCCTGCGCACAGGCAAAAGCGCTGGCCCACGCCCACTGAAAGTTGTAGCCACCCAGCCAACCGGTGACATCGACCACCTCGCCAATGAAATACAGGCCGGGGGATTTGCTGCTTTCCATGGTTTGGCCCGACAGTTCGCGGGTGTTCACCCCGCCCGCGGTGACTTCGGCTTTGCGGTAGCCTTCTGAGCCGTTGGGGGTAATGTGCCATTGCGTGAGGCTGGTGGCCAAGGCGCTCAAGGCTTTGTCGCTGGCTTCGTTGATGGGGCGCTGCCAGTCGGGGCTGCGCTGCGTCCATGTGTCGGCCAAGCGTGCGGGCAGCGTGCCGTGCAGTTCGTTGGCAATCCGTTTGCGGGAGCGGGATTTGCCGTCTTTGAGCAGGGCTAAAAGGTCTTGTTGCGGGGCTAAATTGAGTCGAATGGGCGTGTTGGCCGCCCAATAACTCGATATTTGCAGCACCGCAGGGCCTGACAAACCGCGGTGGGTAAAAAGCAGGTCTTCGTCAAAGCTGCCTTTGTTTTTACCGTTGCCCGTTTCTAGCTTGACGGGCAGGCTGAGCCCTGCCAAAGGGACAAAAGCTGCCCACTGGGCTTCGTCAAAAGTCAGCGGCACTAAAGCGGGGCGCAGGGGCACAATACTGTGGCCAAACTGCTGGGCCATGCGGTAGCCAAAATCGGTAGCGCCGATCTTGGGAATGCTCAAACCGCCCGTGGCGATGACTAAGCAGTGGGTAAGAACCGTGCCTTTTTCGCTATCAATTATGAAGCGTGGTGTGGCTTGGGTATTGTGGCACTGGCTATTTTTCTCTTGGAATTCCGCTATTTTTTTAATACTACAAGGCTGCCAGCGGTCGACCCTGCCGCCCTGCGCCGTGGCGGCTGCGCATTCGGCCAGCAGCATGTCGATGAGGTCTTGGGCACTGCGGTCACAAAAGAGTTGGCCTTTGTGTTTTTCGTGCCAAGCAATGCCATATTTGTCTAGCAATGCCACAAAATCCGCTGGGGTGTAGCGCGACAGGGCTGAGCGGCAAAAACGCGGGTTGTCGCTGATAAAGTGTTTTTCTGGGGCGCGTACATCTAAGGCGCGGTTGGTAAAGTTGGCGCGGCCACCGCCCGAAATACGCACTTTTTCGGCTATTTTGTCGCCATGGTCGATCAGCAACACACGCAATCCGCGCTGCCCAGCCTGCCCTGCACAAAACAAGCCCGCTGCACCTGCACCAATAATGGTGACATCGTAAAAATGAGAAGAATCTGTCATGCTGCGATCTTAGGGGCAACTTGGCCTAAATCCCCCATGGGCAGAAAACCTTGCCAGTGCTCCGTGCGCCCAGCGCTGCTACGATATGCGCCATGTTGCCCCTTGCCCAAACACCGCCTTTGTCTGCGGAGGATATTTCCCGAATCATTGAAATGGCGTGGGAAGACCGCACGCCTTTTGAAGCCATCGAAGTGCAATTTTGTCTCAACGAATCGGCGGTGGTGGCGCTGATGCGCCGCGAAATGAAGCGCAGCTCCTTCAAAATGTGGCGCAAGCGCATGGGCGGCCGCGTCACCAAGCATGCGGCTTTGCGCCTAGGCGAGATGAACGATGTGTCGCGCCACAAGGCGGCGCACCGCATTCCCCAGCGCTAACACGTTATGACCGCTGGCGCAGCCTTTGGGGCTATGCCGCTTTGCGTTGACTTGGTGCGTGGGGGTTTGCGGCCAGGGCCGACACCCCGCACAACACGTCGCCCACCACGATCACGCTGGGGCTTTGCAATTGCTCGCGTTCGATAGTGGCGCGCAATTCGCCCAAGCTGGCCACCGCATGGCGCTGGCTGGGCAGGCTGGCATTTTGGATAATGGCAACAGGGGTGTGCGCAGGCAAACCCAGCAGCAACTGCGTTTGAATCTGCTGCGCACCGCTGACCCCCATGTAAATCACCAGGGTGAGCTTGGCCTGCGCCGCAGTGTGGGCAAGCAGCGCCCAGTCGGTGCCTGCGTCGCCGGGTTTTGCGTGGCCCGTGACAAACACCACGCCGTGGGCATGGTCGCGGTGGGTGAGCGGCACGTTTAGCGAGCTGAGCGCGGCCAAACCCGAGGTAATGCCGTTGACCACCTGCACGCGGATGCCAGCGGCTTGCAGGGCTTGAATTTCTTCGCCGCCACGTCCAAAAATAAAAGGGTCGCCGCCTTTGAGGCGCACCACGGTTTCGCCCTCTTTGGCGGCCATCAGCATCAGCTTTTCAATAAAAGCTTGGGGGGTGGATTTGCAGCCGCCGCGTTTGCCCACGTGGACAATGCGGGCCGCTGGGCTGGCATGCTGCAATATGGCATCGTTAACCAAATCGTCCACCAAGATCACCGTGGCACTGGCAATGGCTTTGACGGCCTTGAGCGTGAGCAAATCAGGGTCGCCCGGGCCCGCGCCCACAAGGGTGACGCTGCCTTGGCTGAGCTGTGCGGTGGTTTTCATGGGGGTGGTTCTCGGGGGCTTACATATCTTGCATTTGATGTTGCATCAGAAGCAAGATATGTTCCACCTGCTGGGCAATCGGCGCGGGCACGGGTTTTTCGCCCTTTAAAACGCTTTCAATATAGCGGGCGGTGCTTGGTGCGCTGATGTCTTTGGGCAAATCGGGCAGGGCGGCCAAGCTGCCGGGCTGCGCGTCTTGCAGGCGCGTGGCCACGCCTTGGGCAAATGCGTCCATTTGCGGGGCGCGGCGGGCATCGGCCACGGACTCGCCCTCGGTGCCGCGCAGCAGCAGGGCGCGCGCACCCGTGAGGGTAAAGGTGGCGGTCATCGACTGCAAGTATTCGGGATGGGTGTAGCTGCTCACAATCAGCGCTTGGTCGCTGTCCACAGGGTTCATCAGCTTGACCATGCTGTGCGCCGAATTGCGCAGCCCCACAGCACGGCGCACGTCTAAAAGCCGCATCAAACCGCTGCTAAGAACCGCAGTGGGCGCATACACAAGGTTGCCTTGCTGGAAGCTATTTGCTATATTATCAGTAGCAATATATGACCATTTGACGGTGACATTGGCCAATTGTTCTTCAAGGTTTAGACTTTGCAACACTTCTAGGCTGGTCACCCGCTTGTCTTCGGTGGCCGCGCCATGCATCAGCACGGCAAAGCCATTTGTAGCACCCTCTCTGGCCAGCAGCGCGGCCAAAAGCGGCGTGAGCACGGGCAGCTTGCGTGCCCCGTTGTAGCTGGGCAAAACAACCACAGGGCAGTCAAAATGGACTTTGTGCAGCCGCGCATGGGCGGCATCTAAAAAGCCCGCCATTTCGTCGGGTGTTTCGCCTTTGATGCGCATGGACAGGCAAAAACCGCCAATTTCAAGGTCAGATACCGCGCCGTCTAGCACTTGCCCCATTAAGTCGGCCGCTTGTTCGCGGCTAAGCGACCGAGCGCCGTCTTTGCCTCGGCCAATTTCTTTGATGTAGTGTGCAATGCCCATGGCGCTATTGTCGCCTAGGCTTTATTACTTTTGGTGATGCGCTTAAACGCCTTGCATTCGCCTTGAGCTTGTCGAAGGGTTCTGGCAAAGTTGGTTACTGCTGCGGCCAAGCGAGCGCTGTGCCAATGCGCAAACGGATCGCTGGCCCGCTTCGCGGGGAGCTTGTTTTTTTGAGCAAATGGGGGGAATGTTCAAAACTACCCCTACGGGCTCAAACAGATGAACATTCTTATCCCCCATTTGCTCAAAAAAACAAGCCCAGCGCCCTGATTGTTTGCGCATTGGCACAGCGCTCGCTTAGCCGCAGGGCGAGGTGGTGGATCGGAGCGGGTTGAAAACTGCTCAGCTTCAAGGGCTACAGCATGCAGGCGCGCTGTTTCATGCTTAGATTTGCACTT
>JANOYR010000216.1:0-54169 GCA_031428975.1 Polaromonas sp.
GCGCAACAGCTTGACGCTGCCTTCCACAGCTTCGCAGTTGACAATTTTTGCAATGCGCAGGTCAATTTTGGCGAAGTCGTCGATGCTGATGGTGGGGGCTAGCGGTTCGCCGCCGGGCACGAGGGCGGGAGTGGCGGGCTCGGGGGGGGCTTCAAACAGGGCATCGAGTTGTTTGATGTCAACGCGCTGCATGAGGTGGGCATAGTCGCCAATGGTATGGCCAGCGCCTAGCAGTTGTGCGCCATCGGAAAAAGTCAATGCAGGCACTTTTAAGAAAACCTCCACCTGCTCCGCCAAGGCGGGCAGCACCGGCTTGACGCAGATGGTGAGCAGCCTGAAAGCTTCCACGCAGGTGCTGCACACCTCTTGCAAGCGCGCTTCTTGGCCCGCCAGCTTGGCCAGCTCCCAAGGCTTGTTTTGGTCGACATAAGCGTTCACACGATCAGCGCAAAGCATGGTCTCGCGCAGAGCTTTGGCGTATTCGCGGGTGTCATAGAGTTGTGCAATGCCCTCGATCTGGTCAGCAATGCTGTGCAGCAGTTCAGCGCTTGCACCCGTGACTGCACTTAGTTGCCCACTAAACTTTTTACTGATAAAACCTGCTGCGCGGGAGGCGATATTGACAAACTTCCCAATTAAATCGCTATTCACCCGTGCCAAAAAATCCTCCGCATTGAAGTCCAGGTCTTCATTTTTGGCCGAGAGCTTAGCCGCCAAGTAGTAGCGCAGCCATTCGGGGTTCATGCCGAGCGCCAAATACTTGAGCGGGTCTAGCCCCGTGCCTCGGCTTTTGCTCATTTTTTCGCCGTTGTTGACGGTTAAAAATCCGTGCACAAACACGTTATTCGGTGTTTTGCGGCCACTGAAATGCAGCATGGCGGGCCAAAACAGCGTGTGGAAGGTGACAATGTCTTTGCCAATGAAGTGGTATTGCTCCACGGGCGATTGCGGGGCTACATACGCTTCAAAAGACAGGGTTTCACCATAGGCCTTTTGTGGCCCGCCTTTGTCAAACCAGTTTTTCAAACTGGCAAGGTAGCCCACCGGTGCATCCAGCCACACATAAAAATACTTGCCCGGTGCATCAGGAATCTCTATGCCAAAGTAGGGCGCGTCACGGCTGATGTCCCAGTCGCCCAAGCCTTCACTGGTGCTGCCGTCGGCATTGGTGCGCACGCTGAACCATTCTTTGACTTTGTTGGCTACCTCGGGCTGCAAGCGCGGCTTGCCGTCTTCGCCGTTGCCCTGTGTCCAGTTTTGCAAAAATTCCACGCAGCGCGGGTCTGACAGGGTAAAGAAAAAATGCTCTGAGCTTTTAAGCACGGGCGTGGCACCGCTGAGGGCGGAGTAGGGGTTCTTCAAATCGGTGGGTGCATACACCGCGCCGCAGTTTTCGCAGTTGTCGCCGTATTGGTCTTTGCTGCCGCATTTGGGGCATTCGCCTTTGATGAAGCGGTCGGGCAGGAACATGCCTTTGTCGGGGTCATAAAACTGTTCAATCGTTTTACTGGCAATCAGGCCGCTTTGCTTCAAGTCACGGTAAAATTGCTGGGAAAGGGCGTGGTTTTAGGGCGCATCGGTGCTGTGCCAATAGTAAAAAGCAATGTGAAAGCCGTCAAGGTAGGGCTTGCGGCCTGCTGCAATCTCAGCCACAAAGGCCTGTGGTGTGATGCCTTTCTTTTGTGCCGCAATCATGATCGGTGCGCCGTGCGCGTCGTCGGCACAGACAAAGTTCACCGCATGGCCGCGCATGCGCTGGGTGCGTACCCAGATATCGGCTTGGATGTATTCCATGATGTGCCCAATATGGAAGTTGCCGTTGGCATAGGGCAGGGCGGTGGTGACGAAGAGTTTGCGTTTTTCGTTTGTCATAAACGATCCAAAAATTGGGTGGTGGTTAATATGGGAAATACGGGGGCTAGCACGAGCAGGTCATTGTCGCCTGTGACCAGAAAATTGGCTTTGGAGTGTTGCAGAAGGGCCAGTAAATAATCGTCTTTCGCATCGCGGCATATGCTAGGAAAAGGCGGGCTAAGCGCTTGCATCACACAACCGGCATACATTTGCGCCACGAGGGCTTGCGCTGTAGCGCTGCCGCCCACGATGCGTTGGATGATTTTAGGGCGCGACAACACGTCGGATATTTCCTGCAATTGCTCCGTGCAGGTGATCCAGTCAAACCCTCCGCTGCGCCACAACGTGAGGATCTGGGCTTGCTTATTCTCGGGCTTGAAAACTGCAGACAGAACCGTGTTGGTGTCCAAAATCAGTTTCATTGCTGCGCCGCTACAGCAAGTGCATGGCGCTGCGTGCGCACAGCCTGCACTTGTTCATGCAGCAATGCATCCACATCTTGCGCACTCAGGTCTTCAAAGCCCTTGGCAATGTCTGCCCACAGGCGTTCAAACTCCCCATTTTTGCGGCGCTTGATTTGCTCATAAGTGGCAATGTCCACCAAAGCCGCCACTGGCTTGCCAGCCTTGGTGATGACGATTTCGTCATGGCGGTATTGCACTTCGTTGAGCAATTCGCCTAAATTTTGGCGCACAGTCATGGCGGTGGCTTCGCGTAGCATGGGGTTTACTCCTAAGACTCTATCAATTGGGGTAATTGTATCAATTGATAGAGTTCTTCGTATGCGTCTGGTGCCCTAGGGTTTATTGCGAGAAGTTTGCCCCACAACGGGGCGATAGGGTAAAGTCTGGAGGTTGCGCACTTGCGCTGCACCCCCATTTTTTTGACGACACATACAAGGCAACAGCGCTTCCATGGCCACCAATGACGACATCCTAGCGGCTCTTAAAACCGTGATCGACCCGAATACGGGCAAAGATTTTGTATCTACTAAATCCATCAAAAATCTAAGCGTTGCAGACGGCGACGTGGCTTTTGATGTGGAGTTGGGCTACCCGGCCAAGAGCCAGATTCCAGCATTTCGCAAGGCTTTGATTGCCGCGGCCAAAGGCGTGGCAGGCATTGAGAATGTGTCGTGCAACGTAGCCATCAAAATCACGGCCCATGCGGCGCAGCGCGGTGTGGCGCTGATGCCCACGGTGAAAAACATCGTGGCGGTGGCCTCTGGCAAGGGCGGCGTAGGCAAAAGCACCACAGCGGTTAATTTAGCGCTTGCCTTGGCCGCTGAGGGCGCAAAAGTGGGCTTGCTGGATGCCGACATTTATGGCCCGAGCCAGCCCATGATGATGGGCATAGAAGGCCGCCCCGAGTCTGAGGACGGCCAAACCATGGAGCCCATGGAAAACTACGGCGTGCAGGTCATGTCGATTGGTTTTTTGGTGGCGCAAGACGAAGCCATGGTTTGGCGCGGCCCCATGGCCACGCAGGCGCTGGAGCAATTGATTCGCCAAACCAACTGGAAAGACTTGGACTATTTGATTGTGGATATGCCGCCGGGCACTGGCGATATTCAATTGACTTTGAGCCAGCGCGTGCCCATGACAGGCGCGGTGATTGTCACCACGCCGCAAGATATTGCGCTACTTGATGCCAAAAAAGGCATCAAAATGTTTGAAAAAGTGGGCGTGCCAATTTTGGGCATTGTAGAAAACATGGCAGTGCATATCTGCACCAACTGCGGCCATACCGAGCATGTGTTTGGCATGGATGGCGGCAAGAAAATGGCGGCTGAATACAACATGGACTATTTAGGCGCACTGCCGCTGGACATGAAAATTCGCGTGCAAGCCGACAGTGGCCGCCCCACCGTGGTGGCCGACCCTGAGGGCGATGTGGCGGTGATTTACAAAGCCATTGCCCGTCAGGTGGCGATCAAAATTGCGGCGAAAGCCAAGGATTTTTCGTCTAAATTTCCGTCGATTAAAATCTCTAAAGACACCTGATCGCTGCCAGAGCAAATGGTCTAAACCCGATGGCTGAAGTCCTCCTTGCCACGCCCGATTCTATGCGCGAGAGTTTGCGGCGCTTGTCCAAGCTTAAGGGTATGCAAGCCGATGCGGATGCGCTGGCCGATGTGCGGCAGTTGATCGCCCCTCAGCTTTTGCAACGGGCTGATTTGCTGATTGAACACTTGCATACACTGCAAGACCATTACCGCGCTTTATTTGAGCGACACCTGTGTGCGCTGGCCAAGTGTATGAATTTGTCCATGGCCCACGTCTACGAAGTGGCTAGCTTTTACCACCATTTTGATGTGCTGCCCGATGGCGTTGAGCCTGCGCGGCTGACCGTGCGGGTGTGCGATGGACTGTCGTGTGAGCTGGCAGGGGCGCAGCAGCTATTGAAAGATTTGCCTGCCGCCATGGGCGTCGACGTGCGCGTAGTCGCCGCGCCCTGCATCGGCCAGTGCGAGCATGCGCCAGCGGTGGCTGTGGGGCAGGCCGTGGTGCAGTCTGCCACGCTTGAAAAGCTGATATTTAAGAAAAATACTGCTAATGTCAGCGTCATTAGGTCATATGTTGCTCCACAATACATAGCATATGAAGCATACCGTAGCGCGAACGGCTACGCCTTAGCCGCAGCGTTGGTCAATGGTGAAGACGATGCTGAGGCTGCTTTGCACACCATGGAAAGCGCAGGCCTGCGCGGCTTGGGCGGCGCGGGCTTTCCGGCGGGGCGCAAATGGCGCGTCGTGCGCGAGCAAGCAGCGCCAAGGCTGATGGCTGTCAATATAGACGAAGGCGAACCCGGCACATTCAAAGACCGCACCTATCTAGAGCGCGACCCACACCGTTTTTTAGAAGGCATGTTGATCGCCGCGCAGGTGGTGGGTTGCGAGGCCATCTATATTTATTTGCGCGACGAATACCACGACTGCCGCAAACTGCTCACGCAAGAGCTGGCGGCTTTGCAAGCCAACCCGCCTTGCCCGTTGCCCCATATCGAGCTGCGCCGAGGGGCTGGTGCTTATATTTGCGGCGAAGAGTCGGCCATGATCGAAAGCATAGAAGGCAAACGCGGTGAGCCTCGCATGCGCCCGCCCTATATTGCCGAAGTAGGTTTGTTTGGTAAAGCCACCTTAGAACACAATTTTGAAACCTTGTATTGGGTACGCGATATTTTGGAGCGTGGTGCGGATTGGTTCAGCACGCAGGGCAGGCATGGACGCATGGGCTTTCGCAGTTTCAGCGTGAGCGGGCGTGTGAAAGAGCCCGGCGTTAAGCTCGCGCCTGCGGGCATCACATTGCAAGAGCTGGTGGACGAATACTGTGGCGGTATGCAATCTGGCCACAGCTTGTATGCCTATTTGCCCGGCGGTGCCAGCGGCGGCATTTTGCCTGCATCGCTGGCGCATATTCCGCTGGATTTTGACACCTTGCAGCCCTATGGTTGCTTCATTGGCAGTGCCGCCATTATTGTGTTGAGCGACCAAGACAGCGCCAGAGACGCTGCACTGAATATGATGCGTTTCTTCGCCCACGAGAGCTGCGGCCAATGCACGCCGTGTCGCGTAGGCACCGACAAAGCCGCCACCTTGATGCAAGCTGATGTTTGGGACAAAGGCACGCTGCATGACCTAAGTGCCGTGATGGTCGATGCATC
Organism: Polaromonas sp.; assembly: GCA_031428975.1. GTDB lineage: Bacteria > Pseudomonadota > Gammaproteobacteria > Burkholderiales > Burkholderiaceae_C > JAAFIP01. The sequence goes on from JANOYR010000216.1 coordinate 5,518, forward strand.
TATTTGCGGGCTTGGACAAGCTGCGCCCAATCCACTGCTGAGCGTGTTGAAGTATTTTGCGCAAGAGGTAAATGGGGGGTCTGCATGAGCGCCCGCGACACCATCCACTTTCAGCTCAATGGCCAAGCCTGCGCTGCCAGCCCCGGTGAAACAATTTTGCAAGCGGCCAAGCGCTGCGGCATTGACGTGCCGCAGCTTTGCTACAAGGAAGGTTACCGCGCCGATGGCAACTGCCGCGCCTGCGTGGTGGAAATTGCGGGCGAGCGTTCGCTAGCACCCAGCTGCTGCCGCGCTCCGAGCACAGGTATGCAGGTGCAAACCAACAGCCCCCGCGCCCTCAAAAGCCAGCAGATGGTGCTGGAGATACTGCTGTCTGATATGCCAGACGTGGGCTATAAATGGAATGATGCACTTTCTGAGCAATCTGAGCCTGCTGAGGGGCGCACCAATGCTGCGATAGCAGCAGAGCTAACTTTAGCCCAAACAGAATCACCAATCGGTCAACATGGCGAGCTAAGCGCATGGGCTGACGCATTGGGCGTGCAAGTTCGCCCAGCACTCAAAGCCATACGCCGTGTGCAGCCCAAAGCCGATGTCAGCCACCCCGCCATGGCGGTGAACTTGGATGCCTGCATCCAATGCAATCGCTGCGTGCGTGCCTGCCGTGAAGAACAGGTCAATGACGTGATTGGCTACGCCAAACGCGGTGCAAAAAGCGCGATTGTGTTTGATTTAGATGCAACCATGGGCGAGAGCACCTGTGTGGCCTGTGGCGAATGCGTGCAAGCCTGCCCCACGGGGGCGCTCATGCCAAAAACGCAGGTGGGCAGCCAAGCAGTGGATAAAAAAGTAGACTCGGTATGCCCGTTTTGCGGCGTGGGCTGCTTGCTGACTTACAACGTGAAGGGCAACACGATTGTGAGTGTGGATGGGCGCGACGGCCCAGCCAACCACAACCGCCTGTGTGTCAAAGGCCGCTTCGGTTTTGACTATGCCAGCAGCCCGCAGCGCCTCACCACGCCGCTGATTCGCAAAGCAGGCGTGGCCAAAGACCCCGCGCAGCTGCAAGCGCTTAACCGCAACTCGGCAGACTGGTCGGCGGTATTCAGAGAGGCCACATGGGACGAAGCGCTGGCATTCACGGGCGGCGCACTCGCGGGTTTGCGCGATACGTTTGGCCCTAAATCGCTGGCGGGATTCGGCTCCGCCAAGGGCAGCAACGAAGAAGCCTATTTGTTTCAAAAACTCGTGCGCACCGGTTTTGGCAGCAACAACGTCGACCATTGCACCCGTTTGTGCCACGCCAGCAGCGTGGCAGCGCTGCTCGAAGGCGTGGGCTCTGGCGCTGTGAGCAACCAAGTCAACGATGTAGCCCATGCTGAGCTGATTTTTGTCATTGGCTCTAACCCCACCTCTAACCACCCCGTGGCCGCCACATGGATGAAAAACGCCGCCAAAGCGGGCGCACGCATTGTGTTGGCCGACCCGCGCGTCACCGATATTGGCAAGCACGCTTGGCGCACGCTGCAATTTAAGCCGGACACCGACGTGGCCATGCTCAATGCGCTGATCCATGTGGTGATTGAAGAGGGTTTGGTGGATGTAGATTTTGTACGTGACCGCGCTAGTAATTTTGAAGCACTCAAGGCCAATGTGCAGGCCTACAGCCCGGAAGCCATGGCACCTATTTGCGGCATACCCGCGCAAACCCTGCGCGAGGTGGCTCGGGCGTTTGCTACTGCCAAGTCGGCCATGGTGCTGTGGGGCATGGGCGTTAGCCAGCATGTGCATGGCACGGACAATGCACGTTGCCTGATTGCGCTGGTAACGGTCACGGGGCAAATTGGCAAACCCGGCTCTGGCCTGCACCCGCTGCGCGGCCAAAACAATGTGCAAGGCGCGAGCGACGCGGGCCTGATCCCCATGATGTTTCCCAACTACCAGCGCGTGACTAGCCCAGCAGCGCACGCGTGGTTTGAGGATTTTTGGGGCACTAAGTTAGACGACCAGCCAGGCTACACCGTGGTGGAAATCATGCACAAAGCCCTAGCGCCCGACAGCGACCCCCACAAGGTGCGTGGCATGTATGTCATGGGTGAAAACCCCGCCATGAGCGACCCCGACTTGAACCACGCCCGCCACGCACTCGCTTCGCTAGAGCACTTGGTGGTGCAAGATATTTTCATGACCGAAACCGCGTGGCTGGCCGACGTGGTGCTGCCCGCCACCGCGTGGCCCGAAAAAACCGGCACGGTAAGCAACACCGACCGCATGGTGCAGTTGGGCAAACAGGCGGTTGAGCCCCCCGGTGATGCCAAGCCCGACCTGTGGATATTGCAGCAAATAGCGCAGCGCATGGGCTGCGATTGGAGTTACGCTGGCGCACACGATGGCGTAGCCGCTGTGTATGAAGAAATGCGCCAAGCCATGCACACCGCCATTGGCGGCATCACATGGGAGCGCTTAGAGCGCGAATCCAGCGTGACCTACCCTTGCTTGAGCGCCGACGACCCGGGCGCACCCACAGTGTTCATCGACCGCTTTCCCACCGAAGACGGCCGCGTCAAGCTCGTGCCTGCTGACATCATTCCTGCCAACGAGCGACCTGACGCAGATTTCCCCTTCGTCTTAATCACCGGCCGCCAGCTAGAGCATTGGCATACGGGCAGCATGACGCGCCGCAGTGTTGCATTAGACGCTATTGAACCGATAGCAACTGCGTCTATGTGTGACGCTGACATGCTGGCGCTGGGCGTGCAAGCGGGCGATGTGGTCACGGTGCAATCGCGCCGAGGCGCGGTAGCCATCCACCTGCGCCGCGACGACGGCACACCACACGGCGCGGTATTCATCCCGTTTGCTTATTACGAAGCCGCAGCCAACCTGTTGACCAATGCTGCGCTCGATCCGGTAGGCAAGATTCCTGAGTTCAAATATTGCGCAGTGTCTGTTGTAGCTGGCGGAGTACCCGCTGCGCTGAATGGCTTTGGTCAGGCTGCACCATGACCCACCACCCCCACATCACCGTAGCAGTGACCATGCGCAAAGAGCGCCTAACGGGGGCGGCTGCACGCTGGCTGGACTGGCGCTGGGTGCTGCACGATGTGGTGGAGCAGCGCTCTGAATTTGGTTCTGTGCCGCGCCAGTTGTATAAAAATGAGAGCGAAGAACGATGGCTGCACCCTGACATGCGGGTGGAATTGTTTGCAGACGATGCGGAGGGCTACTATTTAAATGCCACCACGCCCGCCCCCTGCTTTTTTGTGCTTTGGCGCATGGAAGAAGAGCTGGGGCTGTCGGACGAATGCGTGGCTGTGCCCGCTGCGGTAAGTCTGAGCTACCACGATGCTGGCCGCTGGCTGGATGCACAAGAAAAAGTAGACCAAGTGCCCGCACCTGACGAGGTGGCGCAGTGGCTTGCTGCCTTTGCCCAAGAGCACTATCTGCCTGAGCCCAAAAAGCGCAAGCGGCCAGAGAGTTTCAAGCGGCTGGAAGACCGCTTTGGCAACCCTGCGGCAGTGAGCACGGAAAAGCGCTTTGGCGGGGGCGGTGGGGGCGGCCATGGTTGATGCCAACAAAGCAGCTGCAGCGCCCGCAGAGCAAGAGGCAGGCTTTCTAGGCCGCTGGTCGCGTCGCAAGGCCGATGTGCGCGCAGGCAAGCCGCTGACCGAGCCTGTAGCCGTGGCAAAGCCCGCAAAGCTGCCCCCAAGTTTTCACAACCAAGACTTTAAAGAAAATAATGGCAATGTCACTGTCAAAACGTCATATGATGCTACTAATAATATAGCAAATGATGCGCCACCAGAAGTGCCTGCTTTGACCTTGGATGATGCCAAGGCACTCACCAAAGACTCGGATTTCAAGCCCTTCATGGCCAAAAGTGTATCGCCCGAGGTCAAAAATGCGGCCATGAAAAAGCTCTTTACTGACCCGCATTTCAACGTCATGGACATGATGGACACCTATGTGGACGACTACTCTAAGTCTGATCCCATTCCCATGGAGATGCTCAAAGAAATGACGGCCTCAAAGTTTTTGCGGCTTTTTGAGCGGGAAGAAGAGCCTAAAGAGGAGTCCAAAGGCAATGAAGACCCTCATACAGCCGCATCTGCCCAAACACCAAGTCCAGAATCAAGGGATGATGCGGATACCCAAACGCCGCAAACCGTGGCACATTTAGAGCAATCACCGCCCTTGGGCGATCCAGTCTATTCTGACACCACCTTTTCTAGCCAGCCAGTTGATTCTGTAGCCAGCCACGCCCACCATGACCACCCTGATCTGCGACTGCAACCAGACCATGCCCCTGAACGCCAAAGCCCTGGGGCTGGCGCTGGATGAAGAGCTGACCCTGCACAGCACCCTGTGCCGCCGCGAGGCCAATGCCTTTCAAAAAGCAGTGAAATCCGGCGACGATGTCGTTGTAGCCTGCGGCCAAGAGCGCAGGCTATTCAACGAGCTGGCCGAGCAAACCGAGGGCGCAAAAAGCACGGTCATTAAATTCGTCAACATCCGTGAAACAGGCGGCTGGAGTGCGGATGCCAGCAAGTCCATGCCCAAACTAGCCGCCCTGCTGGCCGCAGCGCATTTGCCCGACGCAGAGCCCGTTTCAACTGTCACCTACAAAAGCCAAGGCAGGCTGCTGATTGTGGGCGATTTGGCCCAAGCCGAGGGTGTGGCCCAGCTGCTAATTGACACGCTCAGCGTCACGATTTTCTCTACCTCCAATGGTCTGGCAAGCAGCAGTTTTCAGGAGCGCAGCACACCTGTGCTCACTGGCAAGGTGCAAAGCTTGGTCGGCCATTTGGGCGCTTTAAAGCTCAGCTGGCAGCGCAGCAACCCGATTGACCTTGACTTGTGTACCCGTTGCAATGCCTGCGTGGCGGCCTGCCCCTCACAGGCCATTGGCTTAGATTATCAAGTCAATGCCGACAAGTGCGATGCCCAGCGCGCCTGCGTCAAAGTGTGCAGCGTGGCGGGTGCGATTGACTTTAACCGTGACCCGCAAAATTTAACCGAGGATTTTGATCTCGTACTCGATTTGGGCGCATTGCCCTTGATCGACTGGCACGCTGCGCCACAAGGCTACTTCAAAGACGCAAGCGTCACCACTTTAATGAAGCTGCGTGACATGGTGGGCGAGTTTGAAAAACCTAAGTTCTTCGCCTATAAGCAAAAAATTTGTGCCCACGCCCGCAATGACAAAGTAGGCTGCAATGCGTGCGTGGATATTTGTTCAGCGCACGCCATCACCAGCGAAAAAAACCGCCAACAGATCAAGGTCAACCCCAATTTGTGCATTGGCTGCGGCGCGTGCACCACCGTCTGCCCCACGGGCGCGCTCACTTACGGCTACCCACGCGCCAATGAGCAGGGCGTAAAAATTAAAACCCTGCTCTCTACCTACGCCAATGCAGGCGGCAAAGAGGCGGTGCTGCTGCTGCACAGCCAAGGCAAAGGCCAAACCCTGATTGAACAGCTAGGCCGTGCGGCACAGCTCAAAAAGGCCAAAGGCGTGCCGCACAACGTGATTCCGCTGGGGCTGTGGCATACCGCCAGTGTTGGGGTCGATATATGGCTATCGGCTATCGCCATGGGCGCATCGCAAATCGCGCTTTTAACCAGCGACGAAGAAGCGCCGGATTATTTAACCGGACTTAGGCAACAAATGGAGTTGGCGCAAACCCTGCTCGCTGGCCTTGGCTACACCGGCACGCACCTGCGCATACTGGCCGCCCATGATGCATCCAGTTTGGACATGCAGTTGCAAAGCCTGTCCACCACCCGCCAAAAAACGCCGTCTACACCTGCACGTTTTGCCATTGCCCTAGAAAAGCGCAGCACACTAGACTTGGCGCTTGACCACTTGATTACCCACGCCCCCACCCCAGTCGACCAGTTGCCAGAAGCCATTGCCTTGCCAGCAGCAGGTTCGCTGTTTGGCGCTATCAAGGTTAATAAAGAGACATGCACGCTCTGTCTGAGCTGTGTCAGCGCATGCCCCGCTAGTGCGTTGCAAGACAACACCGAGCGGCCGCAGCTGCGCTTCATTGAGAAAAACTGCGTGCAATGCGGCGTGTGTGTCACCACTTGCCCTGAAAATGCAATCACCCTTGAGTCGCGCTATTTGCTGACACCCGCACGCAAAGAAGCCCGCGTGCTCAATGAAGTGCCGCCTTACCAATGCATCCGCTGCGCCAAGCCTTTTGGCACGCTCAAAGCCATTGAGGCCATGCTGGGCAAGCTGGCGGGCCACGCTATGTTCCAAGGCGATGCCATTAACCGCCTCAAAATGTGTGGCGACTGCCGCGTGATCGACTTGTATTCCGCCCAAAACGAATCCAAAATTACCGACCTGTAAATTCCTATGAGCGAACTAACTGGCTCCGGCCTAGACGAAGAAACCGCCCGCGCTGAGGTCTATGGCCTGCTGGCCGCGCTGTATTACGCCCCCCCCACACCAGAGCTGCTTGCACAACTTCGCGTAGCCGTCACCCAAGCGCCCGCTGAAGGCGGATTTTTAGAAGAGTCTTGGCGAGCCGTGGTCGCTTCAGTGCGCGCACTCGACGACGCTTCCGTGGCCAAAGAGTTCAATGCGCTTTTTGCGGGCGTGGGCAAACCGGAGGTGTATCTTTTTGGATCACACTATTTGACCGGGTTTCTCAACGAAAAGCCAGTGGCACGCCTGCGCACCGATCTAGCAAAACTCGGTTTGGAGCGCGATGAGGCGATGCCCGAAACCGAGGACCATTTTGCCTACCTGTGCGAGGTGATGCGTTATTTGATAGCGGGAGACGATGTGGCAGTTGCCAACTTGACCCAGCAAAAGAGTTTTTTTGGCGACCATTTGCAGCCTTGGACTACTGCTATGTGCGATGCCATAGGCCAGCATCCACGAGCCAAGTTTTATGCGGCATTGTCTGAGTTCACACGTGCTTTCTTAAGTGTTGAAAACCAAGGCTTCGACATGTTGGTATGACTGCCGAACAAGCTTTCGTGTAACTGACTATAAAGCTCCAAAATACGGGTTTCCCCTGTGTTCTTATTTGCATATTTGAACACCAAGCACTTGCCATTGCGCAGCTCGGCTCTTACACTCAAAGGGTAACATTTTTTACCGCCAGCCACTTGGAGACAAGCATGCCAACACCCTCTTCACCGACATCGCGTCGGGGTTTGTTATTTGGTACGGCCGCAGTCGGCGCTGCCGCCGTTGCAATCACCGCTATTCCTTCCGTAAAGTCTGAGCTCGCAGCAGCTCCCGCAGTCAAACCTGCGCCTGAAAAAGGTGGTGGTTACACGCTCTCAGAGCATGTCAAGCATTACTACCGCACTGCACTTATTTAACGCACCTAGTTGGAGAGCTCTATGTTGCTTACTAAAAAATCTTCCGGCGTGCTATCAGGCAAAAGTGCCGGCTCCGCTCGTTCTCCTTTTGTCCACAGCCTCTCGCGTGGCCTCACCCAAGCCATTCCCACCATGGACCGCCGCTCTTTTTTGCGCCGTTCTGGTTTGGGTGTGGGCGTAGGCATTGCCGCCACCCAGCTCACCTTGGTCAAGAAGGCCAAGGCAGCGGATGGTGCGTCCATCATCGGTGACGGCAAAATCGAAGTCAAGCGCACGGTGTGCACGCACTGTTCGGTGGGTTGCGCAATTGACGCGGTGGTAGAAAACGGCGTGTGGGTACGCCAAGAACCCGTTTTTGACTCCCCTATCAATCTGGGCGGCTCATGTGCTAAGGGTGCAGCCTTGCGCGAGCACGGCCACGGCGAGTTCCGCTTGCGCTACCCCATGAAGCTGGTCAATGGCAAATACGAGCGCATCAGCTGGGACACGGCCTTGACTGAGATCAGCGCCAAAATGCTAGAGCTGAAAAAAGCCAGCGGCCCAGACAGTGTGTACTTTGTTGGTTCGTCTAAGCACAACAACGAGCAAGCCTATTTGCTGCGCAAATTCGTCAGCTTCTGGGGCAGCAATAATTGCGACCACCAAGCGCGTATTTGCCATTCAACGACGGTAGCTGGTGTAGCCAACACATGGGGCTACGGTGCTATGACCAATTCGTACAACGACATGCAAAACAGCAAGGTCGCTATGTACATTGGTTCAAACGCAGCCGAAGCGCACCCCGTGTCTTTGGTGCACATGTTGCACGCCAAAGAAACTGGCACCAAGATGATCGTGGTAGATCCGCGGTTTACCCGCACGGCAGCCAAAGCCGATGAGTATGTGCGTATCCGTTCGGGCTCGGACATACCGTTTATTTTCGGTCTTTTGCACCACATCTTTAAAAACGGCTGGGAAGACAAGAAATACATCAACGACCGTGTCTTTGGCATGGAGAAAATCAAAGATGACGTGATGGCCAAGTGGACACCAGACAAGGTGGAAGAGGCCTGCGGTGTCAAAGAAGAGCAGATGTTCAAAGTCGCCAAAATGCTCAACGACAGCCGTCCGGGCACGATTGTTTGGTGCATGGGACAAACGCAGCACACCACAGGCAATGCCGTGGTGCGTGCATCGTGTATTTTGCAGCTCGCGCTAGGCAATGTGGGCGTGAGCGGCGGTGGCACCAATATTTTCCGTGGCCACGACAATGTGCAAGGGGCAACGGATGTCGGCCCCAATCCTGATTCGCTCCCCGGCTACTACGGCTTGGTAGAGGGCTCTTGGAGGCATTTCGCCAAAGCTTGGGGTGTTGATTACGAGTGGATCAAAAAACAATACGCATCCCCCGCCATGATGACCAAGCCGGGCATGACGGTCTCGCGTTGGATCGACGGCGTGATGGAGAAAAACGAATTCATCGACCAAGACAGCAACCTGCGTGCGGTGTTTTTCTGGGGCCATGCGCCCAACTCCCAAACCCGTGGTTTGGAGATGAAACGCGCCATGGACAAACTCGATTTGTTAGTGGTGGTAGACCCTTATCCGTCGGCCACTGCCGCCATGGCCGCCATGCCGGGCAAGGCAGAAGATTTGAATCCTAACCGTGCGGTGTATTTGCTGCCTGCGGCCACTCAGTTTGAAACCTCTGGTTCTGCAACGGCATCCAACCGCTCGATACAGTGGCGCGAGAAAGTCATTGACCCATTATGGGAGAGCCGCTCTGACCACATGATCATGCACCAGTTTGCCGAAAAGTTGGGGTTTGCTACTGAGCTGAGCAAAAACTACAAGATGCAAAAGGTCAAAGGACTAGACGAGCCAGTGCCAGAAGATATTTTGCGTGAAATCAACAAGTCTGTCTGGACCATTGGCTACACGGGCCAAAGCCCAGAGCGCCTCAAAGCGCACATGCGTAACATGGGCAATTTTGACGTGAAGACGCTCAAATCCAAAGGCGGCAAAGACAAAGAAACTGGTTACGACTTAACGGGTGATTATTTCGGTCTGCCATGGCCGTGCTACGGCACGCCAGCACTCAAGCACCCTGGTTCGCCTAACCTGTATGACACCAGCAAGCACGTCATGGACGGTGGTGGCAACTTCCGTGCTAACTTTGGCGTAGAAAAAGATGGCGCAAATCTGTTGGCTGAAGACGGCTCGCATTCTAAGGGCGCAGACATCACCACTGGCTACCCTGAGTTTGACCACCTCTTGCTCAAAAAGCTCGGCTGGTGGGACGACCTCACCGATGTTGAAAAAGTCGCTGCTGAAGGCAAAAACTGGAAAAATGACAGCTCTGGCGGCATCATCCGCGTGGCGATGCAAGTGCATGGTTGCCACCCGTTTGGCAATGCCAAGGCGCGAGCGGTAGTATGGAACTTTCCTGACGCTGTGCCGCAGCACCGTGAGCCGCTGTATGGCAACCGTCCAGACCTGATGGCCAAATACCCCACGCACGACGACAAAAAAGCTTTTTGGCGCTTGCCCACCATGTACAAAACGGTGCAGCAAGAAAACATTGCCAAGAAAGTGCACGAGAAGTTCCCGCTTATCCTCACTTCTGGCCGTTTGGTCGAATACGAAGGCGGCGGAGAAGAAACGCGCTCTAACCCATGGTTGGCTGAGCTACAGCAAGACATGTTCATTGAGCTCAACCCCAAAGCCGCGGCTGAGCGCAGTGTGAAAAACGGTGACCGCGTGTGGGTGACATCACCCACTGGTGCGCGCCTGAACGTCATGGCCATGGTGACCGAGCGCGTGGGCGCAGACACAGTCTTCATGCCTTTCCACTTCTCTGGCCGCTGGCAAGGTGAAGACATGAAGGCTTACTACCCCAACGGCGCTGCGCCGGTAGTGCGAGGCGAAGCGATCAACACTGCCACCACGTATGGCTATGACAGTGTCACGATGATGCAAGAGACGAAGACCACGGTCTGCAACGTCGAAAAAGCCTAAGGAGAACAAGCATGGCAAGAATGAAATTTATCTGTGATGCAGAGCGCTGCATCGAATGCAATGGCTGCGTTACCGCTTGCAAAAACGAGCATGAAGTGCCTTGGGGCGTGAACCGCCGCCGCGTCATCACCCTCAATGACGGTGTGCCCGGAGAGAAATCTATCTCTGTGGCCTGTATGCATTGCTCCGATGCGCCTTGCATGGCCGTATGCCCTGTCAATTGCTTTTACCGCACCGACGAAGGTGTGGTTTTGCATGACAAAGACGTGTGTATTGGCTGCGGCTATTGCTCGTATGCTTGTCCGTTTGGTGCGCCCCAGTTCCCATCGCAGGGTACATTTGGTGTGCGCGGCAAAATGGACAAATGCACCTTCTGCGCTGGCGGCCCCGAAGCCAATGGCTCACAAGCCGAGTTTGAAAAATATGGCCGCAATCGCTTGGCCGAGGGCAAGCTGCCTGCCTGCGCCGAGATGTGCTCGACCAAGGCGCTGCTTGGTGGTGACGGCGATGTCGTTGCCGACATTTTCCGCAACCGCGTACTCAAGCGTGGTAAAGGGGCAGAGGTATGGGGTTGGGGTACAGCGTATGGCTCTAAGCAAGCGGGTCAACCAAGCGCAGCGGCGGTGAAATCATGATCGCCCGCACAACGGTTGCCTTGGTTTTATTGGTTGGTTTAGTGGCTTGTTCGGAACAACCGCAGACATCTGGCGGTGCCCGTCAAGACAGCGCCTCCTACACAGGCACAGGCAAAGCCTATGCTGAAAAGACCTTCAAGCAAGGCGATAAAACCAGTTGGGAATCGGCGTTGCGCGCCCGCACCCAAAATGGCCAAAACGACTACGCTAAGACTAACTAAGGGCTGATTCGAGGGGGAATGCTTGCTTTTGCAAAACATTCCGTTTGAATCCTATCGCAGCGAAGCCATAAAGGACTTTTGATGACAAAATTAACCAATGTCACTGTAATAAGGTCATTGTTTGCTACACTATTTGTAGCTTTAGCAGTGACTGGCGCAATGGCGCAAAAGCTTCAGGTTGAACCCGCAGTTACTGCAGTGCCTGCGGTTCCTTCTGCTACAGCTCCAGCGCCAGCCGCACCCGCCGGTCAAGGCGGCATTCAAAGCCAGAGTATTTTTGAAGTCAGACCCGATGCGAGCAATGACCCCAACTATGCCAAGCAAACCAATGCTGAGCGTTCCAAGGTGCAGCCGGGCAACAATGCGCCGATTTGGCGGCAAGCTGGCCAAGGCGTTGAGGGCTTTAGCAGCCTACCCAAACGCGAAGCACCTGAGGCGGGATTCCTGATGCAAGGTCAGGTGCAATATCCAGGCGCACGCATGACCAACGCGGGCGAGGCTTGGCGTCAAGTTCGCAACAATTGGATCATTCCATATGGTGGCTCTTTGCTGTTGATTGCTGCATTGGCTTTGGCGCTGTTTTATTGGCGCAAAGGAACAATTGGTTTGCATGGCTCAGAAACAGGCAAAAAAATAGAACGTTTTACGTATTTTGAGCGTGCTGCGCACTGGGCGAATGCAATTGCATTTTGCACCTTGGCCATATCAGGTATTGTGATGGCATTTGGCCGTTATTTCCTGCAGCCTGTGCTGGGTGGTACCTTGTTTGGCTGGCTGACTTATGCGCTTAAAAATGCCCATAATTTCATGGGTCCACTTTTCGCCGTATCGCTGGCTGTTGTATTTTTTACGTTTGCTCGGGACAATATGCCCTCTAAGGGTGATTTGACTTGGCTGCTAAAAGGCGGTGGCATCCTCAGTGGCAAGGAAGTGCCCTCACACCGCTTCAACGCGGGTGAAAAGCTTGTTTTCTGGGGCGGTGTATTTGCGCTCGGCGCAATCGTCGTGGGCTCTGGCTTGGTGTTGGACAAACTAATTCCTGGTTTGGTGTACATCCGTGAGACTATGCAAATCTCCCACATGGTGCATGCTAGTGCTGCACTGTTGATGATTGCGATGTTCATGGGGCACATTTATATTGGCTCCATTGGCATGAGCGGCGCATACCAAGGCATGAAGACGGGTTATGTGGACGAAACATGGGCCAAAGAGCACCACGAACTCTGGCACGACGACATCAAAGCAGGAAAAATTCCCGCCCAACGCACACCGCCAGCGGTGAACGTACAAGCAGTGCGCGCTTAATTCGGTGCGCATTCCATCCCATACGCAAGACTTTTGGAGCCCTTCTTATGAATAAATATTTATTAGTGTTAGCAATTGCCTGCGCCACTAGCGCTGCACTGGCTAAGATTCCAGCGCCTGTGCTCACTGATGAGGCCAAGGCCAAAGCCGCAGAAACAGCAGCTAAAACCGCCCACAATGGCAAATTAGATGGCTACAAACTGTGTATGTCGATGGATAAAACAGCGGCCTATTACTACAAAACGTCCAAATCAGCAAAGCCCGCTACAGCGACACCTCCTTGCGCGGATCCTGGTGCTTTTGTGTTCCCAGTGCCCGTTGCTGCTGCACCGGCTGCTCCTGCTGGTGCAGCGGCTCCCGCAGCACCAGCGGCTGCAACAGCCAAAAAATCTTAAACCACTTCAAACCATAAAAAGCGCTGCATTTGCCTGCAGCGCTTTTTTATTGCCTCTCACCCCATGTCCATGCCCCGACTCAGCGCTGCACAAGCGCCACTTACGCGCGAAATCTCGACAATCAATGCGCATGGTGAAAAAACGCTAGTCTCCATTCCTGCCGAGCGCGACTTGACGGTGTATGTTGATAAACGCGAGTTGGTAACCTTGATGACATTGGGTGCGCAGCCTGAACTTTTGGTGCTTGGCTATTTGCGCAACCAGCGCTTGGTTGACTCGGTTGCCGACATCGCATCCATCACGGTCGATTGGGATGTGAATGCTGCATCGGTCTACACCACCCACGGCATTGCCCAGATTGAAGCGCGCACTGCAAAAAAAATCGTCACCACTGGCTGCGGGCAGGGCAGCGTCTTTGGCGGCTTAATGGACGATATTGAGAACATCAAGCTGCCCGACACACGCATTAGCCAAGCGCAACTGTATGCGTTGCTCAACGCTATTCGGTTGCAAGAAAGCACTTACAAGTCCGCTGGCTCGGTGCACGGATGTGCGCTGTTTGACATGCAAAATTCTGATGCGCAGCTGCAGATTTTTGTGGAGGATGTAGGCCGCCATAATGCCATTGACACCATTGCGGGCTGGATGTGGATGCAGGGCAAAGTCAACACGCAGAATCAAGTTTTCTACACCACAGGCCGCCTCACCAGCGAGATGGTGATCAAGTCGGCGCAAATGGGCATTGCAGTCGTGGTTTCGCGCAGCGGCATTACCCAAATGGGCTACGACTTGGCGCAGCGCCTTGGGCTGTGCACGATTGGCCGCGCCACGAATAAGTATTTTTTGTGCTACAGCGGTGCTGATCGGCTTGCGCTAGACCCGTCATTGGCAGGGCCACGGCCATTGCGCTGAGCCAAAGCACGCCCTGCCAAGCCGCGCTACCATTGGCGGCATGACAATTTCATTTTTTAAACTTGGTTACAACACCCTACTGCGTGATCTGCGCGCGGGCGAGCTGCGCTTGTTGCTGGTGGCGGTGACCTTGGCGGTCGCTGCGCTCACGGCCGTAGGTTTTTTTGCTGACCGTATCAAAGGCGGTTTACAGCGCGATGCGCGGGCGCTGCTGGGCGGCGATGCAGTGGTGTCTAGCGACAACGCCACGCCCGAAGCGTTCAAGGCCAAGGCCACAGCATTAGGACTCCAAATGGCGGTCAACATAGGTTTCCCCACCATGGCGCGCGCACCTGATGCACAAGGCGGTGCCTCTAAGCTGGTGGCGCTCAAAGCCGTGGGGGAGGGCTACCCGCTGCGGGGCAGCATGAAGCTGGCAAGCACAGTCGAAGACGCTGGCAAGCCTAGCCGTGAGCTGCCTGCGCCGGGGGCGGTGTGGGTAGAGGCCAGCTTGCTTGATAGCTTGGGTCTAAAAGTGGGTGATACGCTGCTGCTTGGTAATTCCAATTTGCGCATTGAGCGCCTCATCGTCCAAGAGCCAGACCGAGGGGCTGGCTTCATGAACTTTGCTCCGCGCGTGATGCTGCATGTGTCGCAATTGGCTGCCACGGGTCTGGTGCAGCCAGCCAGCCGTATCACCTACCGCCTAGCAGTTGCTGCGGCAGATGGTGACATGCGGGCGGTGCGCCAGTTTAATGACTGGGCGGAACTGGAGCTCAAGAAAAACGAGCTGCGCGGTCTGCGCCTGGAGTCACTGGAGGGCGGTAGACCCGAAATGCGCCAAACGCTGGACCGTGCTGAGAAATTCTTAAACCTTGTGGCTCTGCTGGCGGCGCTTTTAAGCGCTGTGGCCGTGGCCATTGCAGCGCGCGGCTTTGCGGCGCGGCATTTGGATGACTGCGCCATGCTGCGCGTGCTGGGCACCAGCCAGCGCACCATTGCTTGGAGCTATGCCTTTGAGTTTGCCTTGGTGGGGTTGGCCGCTAGCGCTATGGGCGTAGCCATTGGTTTTGCCGTGCATTACGGCTTTGTGGCCTTGCTCTCTGGCTTGGTGGACGCAGCGCTGCCAGCGCCCAGCTTATGGCCCGTGGCTTTTGGTCTTGGTATGGGGCTCACGCTTTTGTTTGCCTTTGGCCTGCCGCCCGTGCTACAGCTGGCCGCTGTGCCGCCCCTGCGGGTGATTCGCCGCGATGTGGGCGGCCTCAAGCCTGCGTCGCTGGCGGTGTTGGGCATTGGGGTGGCGGGCTTTGCGGCGCTGCTCTTAGCGGCCAGTTCCGATTTGAAACTGGGCTTGATCGCCGTGGGCGGGTTTGCCGCTGCTGTTGCCGTATTTGCAGGCATGGCCTATGCGGCAGTGAAGCTGCTGCGCAAGAGTGTGAACGACAGCACAGCGCCCCGTTGGTTAGTGCTCGCTACCCGTCAAATCAGCGCACGCCCTGCTTATGCCGTGGTGCAGGTGAGCGCCTTGGCGGTGGGGCTGCTGGCACTTATTTTGTTGATATTGCTGCGCACCGATTTAATCGCCAGCTGGCGGCAGGCCACACCAGCCGATGCACCCAACCGATTTGTCATCAATATCATGCCCGAGCAAGGGGCTGATTTTGAAAAACGTCTGCAAGACAACGGCGTTAAAAAATACGACTATTACCCCATGATTCGCGGCCGCCTGATTGCCATCAACGGCAAAGTGGCTACGCCCGATGACTTTGCCGAAGACCGCGCCAAGCGCTTGGTTGACCGCGAGTTCAACCTGTCTAGCAGCGCCACCAATCCGCCCCACAACGAGATCGTTGCAGGCCAGTGGACAGACAATGCAGCCAACGAAGTGAGCGTAGAAGAAGGCATTGCCAAAACGCTAGGCCTCAAGCTGGGTGACTCGTTGCGGTTTGATGTGGGCGGCGCTCAAACCGAATCCAAAATTACCAGCCTGCGTAAAGTGGACTGGGGTAGCATGCGGGCCAACTTTTTTGTGATCTACACCGTGGCCAGCTTGCCCGATGTGCCTACCACTTACATGAGTGCTTACAAAGCGCCTGACACCAAGGGCTTTGACAACGCCTTGGTCAAAGCCTTTCCCAATGTCACCAATGTCGACATGAGCCAGACCATTGGCCAGATTCAGCGCGTCATGACCCAAGTGATTCGCGCCGTGGAGTTCTTGTTTGGCTTCACGTTGGCCGCAGGCTTGGTGGTGCTGTTTGCCGCCGTCACTGCCACCCGCGAAGAGCGCGCCCGCGAATTCGCCATCATGCGCGCGGTGGGCGCGCGCAGCAGCCTCTTGCGCCAAGTGCAGCGGGCTGAGTTGGCGGGCGTGGGCATGTTGGCAGGCTTTCTAGCCAGCATTGTCGCCGTGGTGGTGGGCTGGGCGCTGGCCAAATACGTGTTTGAATTTGCGTGGACAGCGTCTATATTTGTGCCTATTGCGGGCAGTTTGCTAGGCGCTGTGCTGGCACTCGCTGCGGGCTGGTGGGGGCTGCGCAGTGTGCTCAATACGCCGGTGATTGCTACTTTGCGTAAAGCAAGTGAGTGAAGGGTCGGTTATCTAAAGCAATTTTTGGATAACGGCCACAGCAGCCAGTGCTGCAAACATGGTGGTTATCGTCCAGCGCTGAGCATCAGAAATGGCTTTCACCAATTCAGACTTCATAGACTCACCATCGCCTTTGGTGAAAAGTTGCTTATAGTGCAACTCGTAGCGTTTATCAATGGCCGCGTTAAGCTCATCCGCGAACGCAACCGCATCGGCATCGTCAATGCCGAGCTTGCGAAAAGTGCGAAAAACAACAGCGTCAATACTCATAGTCATATTATAGACAAATACGTTTGTGTTTTGTCGGCAAATAAATCACGCGGTACGACCGTGTGCGAGTATTCGGTATGCAGACAGACGCTGTTTACGCGATAGGGTGAAACTAGCTAATCAATCAAATCTACTCGGCTCTAGCGAGCAGAAACCGCAAACGTTCCAGATGCAACAACGCGGTTTCATGTCGCCACTACAATCCAGCCCATGCAAATCCAAGAAAAACCAGCCTTTGACACGCTCTTCGAATGGATAGGCGGCGAAGAGCGCGTAAAAGCTCTGGTTGAGCGCTTTTATGACCTGATGGATTTGGAGCCCGAGTTTGCGCGGCTGCGGGAGGTGCATGGGCCAAGCCTAGACAATGCGCGGTTGAAAACTTTTTGGTTTTTGTGTGGCTGGATGGGCGGGCCGCAATACTACACCGAGAAATTTGGCCACCCACGCCTGCGCATGCGCCACATGCATGTGCCAATTGGCATCCTAGAGCGCGACCAATGGCTGTCTTGCATGGACAAAGCCATGGGTGAAACGGGAGTAGACGAGACACTAAGAGCCCGCTTGCGAGAGAGCTTTTTTCAAACTGCCGACTGGATGCGCAACCAAAACGTCTGAGCACTGCGCAGCTGCGCAGGCGACAGGGCATGCAGCTTTTGCGGGTTCGGCAGCGCGTCAATCGGGTATAAATACCACCAAGCAACCCCTTCGGAGACAAATATGAACCAAGACCTGCTAGAAAGCACCGAGGGCGGCATTGCCACCCTGACCATGCACCGCCCCGAAGCACGCAACGCCCTTTCGCGCGAGATGGTGCTCGCTTTGGCCGAGGCCTTGCCACGGCTAGCGCTAGACCCCACAGTGCGTGCGGTGGTGCTCACCGGCAGTGGGCAGGCTTTTTGCGCAGGCGGCGATGTCAAAGGCTTTGCCAAAAACGCCGCAGGCGCTGCAACCGCAACCACTTTTGACCACAAAGTCACCGACCTGCGCGCGCGCATGGAGGTAAGCCGCTGGTTGCACGAAATGCCCAAGCCCACCTTGGCGGTGATTCCGGGTCCTGCGGCTGGCGCAGGTTTGTCGTTGGCCTTGGCTTGCGACATGCGAATAGCCGCTGACAACGCCAAGCTCACCACCGCTTTTGCCAACATCGGCTTGTCGGGGGATTTCGGCGGCAGTTATTTTTTAAACCACTTGGTCGGCGCTGCCAAAGCGCGCGAGCTGTATTTCACGGGCCAAGTGCTGCTCGGCGACGAGGCGCAGCGCATCGGCATGGTCAACCGCAGCGTGCCAGCGGCGCAACTGCAAGCCGCAGCACGCGCATGGGCCACCGAACTGGCTGCGCTGCCCACGGTGGCCATTGGCTACATGAAGCGCAACCTCAATTTGGGCCTGCGTGCTTCGCTGGCCGACGTGTTAGACGCAGAGGCAGTGCACATGATTCGCACTTTTGAAACAGACGACCACAAAGCAGCGGCCATTGCTTTTGTGGAAAAACGCGCCCCCCGCTTTGGCGGCCATTAACTTTTAGGAAATCACGCTATGACTGACACCAGCCCCTACACCCCACCCAGCGTCTGGACATGGGACAAAGCCAACGGCGGTAAATTTGCCAATATCAACCGCCCCATTGCAGGCGCAACGCACGACAAAGACCTGCCCGTGGGCAAGCACCCGTTTCAGCTGTATTCACTGGCCACCCCCAACGGTGTCAAGGTAACTGTGATGCTAGAAGAGCTCTTGGCGCTGGGCCACAGCGGTGCTGAATACGACGCATGGCTGATTCGCATCAACGAAGGCGACCAATTTAGCAGTGGCTTTGTGGCCGTGAACCCCAATTCTAAAATCCCCGCCCTGCTAGACCGCAGCGGGCCCACGCCCATTCGGGTGTTTGAGTCGGGCGCTATTTTGCTGTATTTGGCGCAAAAGTTTGGGGAATTTTTGCCCACAGCGCCCGCCGCGCAGGCCGAGTGTTTGTCGTGGTTGTTTTGGCAAATGGGCAGCGCACCGTATTTGGGCGGCGGCTTTGGGCATTTTTATGCCTACGCGCCTACCAAAATGCAATACCCCATCGACCGCTTTGCCATGGAAGTCAAGCGCCAAATGGACGTGCTAGACCGCCGTTTGGCCGAGAGCGAATTTCTAGCGGGGAGCGACTACACCATTGCCGACATGGCCGTGTGGTCTTGGTATGGCACGCTGGCCAAGGGGCAACTGTATGAAGCGGGTGAATTCTTGCAAGTGCAAGGCTACACCAACGTATTGCGCTGGACCGACCAAATCGCCCAGCGCTCCGCTGTGCAGCGTGGCCGCATGGTCAACCGCACTTGGGGGCAGGCGAGCAGCCAACTGCCTGAGCGACATGATGCGAGCGACTTTGACACGCAGGTCAAGCGTGATGACGATGCGCCTAAAAACGTAAATACGGCATGAATCCAGCATGACCAAGACCATGATCACTTTATACGACTGCGCCACCGCCCCCAGCCCGCGCCGCGCCCGCATCTTGCTGGCTGCCAAAGGCATAGCGCACCACACGGTGCAAATCGACCTGCGCACGGGCGAGCAAATGGGCGATGCCTACCGCGCCATCAACCCGCAATGCACCGTGCCAGCGCTTAGCACCGCCGAAGGCCCAGTGCTCACCGACAACGCCGCAATAGCCGCCTACCTAGAAGCCAGCCACCCCGAGCCGCCCATGCTGGGTCGCAGCGCATTAGACAAGGCCGAAATAGCCAGCTGGAACTGGCGCATAGAGTTTGAAGGCCTAATGGCCATCGCCGAAGCCCTGCGCAACAGCGCCCCCGCCATGGCCAACCGCGCCCTGCCAGGCCCCGTGAATTACCCCCAAATCCCCGAGCTGGCGCAGCGCGGGCTGGCGCGTATTGCGCAGTTCATGGACATGCTCAATACCCGACTAGAAGGCCGAGATTTCATAGCCGCTGATCAACTGAGCATTGCCGACATTACCGCCGTGGTGGCGGTAGATTTTGCGCGTGTGGTGCGCGTCAAACCAGACGAGCAGCATGCGCATTTGCTGCGCTGGCGCGCGGCGATGGGGGCGTTGCCAGCGTTTAGTGTGTAGCCTTCATTCCCGTTCGCCCTGAGCTTGTCGAAGGGTTCACACAATCCCAGCTTTTGTATCTTCCTGCCCGCCCGCGCCCGCCCCAGTGCGCTGCCCACTTGGCATCCAGAGTGTCGGCCCGCTGCGCGGGAAGCTGTGCGATGCTCAAAATGTGGGGGTCTGTCATAACTCGCCCTGCGGGCTCAAACAGATGACAGCCCTGATCCCCCATTTTTCCGCTTCTCCAGCCCGTCCCTCGATGGATGCCAAGCGGGCAGCGCACTGGGGCGGGCGCGGGCTGGTTGGTTGATGGGATAGGGTTGTGAGGTTAGATTTCTATACTTAAAGAAAATAGTGACAATGGCATTGCTAAATGGTCATAGATTGCTCTGATATTGGTAGTTTTTCGCTTTGAAATTTACCCTTTCATTCGAAAAGCGATTTACTTTAAATTAAATACTGCTCATAGTCTACATTTGTAGTCGGTAGATTGCTGCGTTAAAGCACCGTGAAGTTTTGTGTCGCTAATTACTTTAGATAAAAATTCATGCATAGACTTTTTTCATTCCTTACTCTCATGGTCACAGCTTCACATGCATTATCTGAACCTTGCACCTTCGTTGAGTGGACTCAATATCGCAACACAAACCTTTACAAGCATCCGTCGAAAGCCGCATATCTATTTCAAACTTCTTCGGTCAAGGTTGATGCAGATGGTGCGCCAAATGCATACCACCCAGACGACATAAAGCTACATTGCACAAAGGGAGATGGCTTTAAAGGGTTGGATTGCCCTGCGAATGCTGGTTACCCTGACTCGTCGTGGTGGCCGTCCGCACTGTTACCTGACCCAAATAATTCTAAGATCGCCTATGTGCAGCCATCATCTTCGCCATATGCCGGTTTCTTTGTTTCGCAGACATCTCTCTATGACAGTTCGAAAACCAAGACGGATCCTGCAAGATATGTTGACTCGCGAAATGTCCCTTACATTGTCTTACCTGGTAAGTTCTATTCCATGCTGGGGACTGGCGTTGTTGGGGATTTCGGCTATGCGATAAATGCCAGTTCGAGGAAGGCATCACCTTTTGTAGTAGCAGAAATTGGCCCGCCAAACGCAGAACTCGGTGAAATGTCTATCGCACTTGCAACAGCCTTAGGCGGGGTCAGTCCGAATCCGAGAACTGGCGCGGGTACACCTAAGGGCAAGACCATCTACGTTATTTTTCCTAAATCGCGATTAGTGCCATCGTGGCCTCACGCAAACGAAAAAATTACTTCTAATACTGAGAAATTACTGCAATCAATCGGCGGTCCAACGGCACTCACCGATTGCAATCAAGCACCCTAACCCTCATGTCATACGTCTGATACTCATTAGGTTTTTTATGACCCAAATTGCGCGCAAAGTACTCGCCGACTGTCGCAACGCCTTTGAGTATCTAGAAATCGAGGAAGATGCGCCCCGCTTTCGCGTGTTTTGGGTAGCCGGAGTCGCTCTAATGAGGGCCGTTGGACATGTGTTGGATAAGGTTGATGGATTGCGAAACCCAGCAATGCGAGCGGCTGTAGATGCGCATTATCAGAAGTTGAAACAAAACAAGTCTACAGAGCATTTGTTTTGGGACTTCATTGAGAACGAACGAAACAACATACTGAAAGAGTACGAGGTGGGGTTTTTAGCAGACCCAATCGAGGTGATGGTTCTGCCTTGCGGTGAGGCTTTTGCTCTCGGAGAGAATCTCTTCTGTCCGCTTGCGCATGGACACTATGCCGGGGAAGATTGTAGGGATGTCATGAAGGATGCAATCGCATGGTGGGAGATTCAGCTTAACGCCATTGATAAACAGGCAAATGTTTAGCCTTTCGCAGCATTCGAGATCAGTGAAATAAAAATGGATTTCACTAATATTTAAATAGCAAATAACGTCCATATTACGCTGACAGTTGCATTATTTTCCATCAAAAAACCAATTAAAGGTGCAGAGGGCATAGGTCGAGTTTTCTACTGCACGCAAATGGGAAAGCAAATCGTGGTGCTGCATTCTTTCGTTAAAAAAACGCAAGAAACACCCCCAGCAGAGTTAAAAATTGCTCGAAAAAGATTACACGAGGTTAAAAATGCCAAAAACTGATACCTATCAACCCGTTCCCCACGACGCAGCATTCCATACGGCTGTGCTGCAACAGCCTGGCGTTCAAGCCGCTTATGACGCTTTGGAAGAGGATTTCACCGCACTGCGTGGCTTGTTAGCGGCGAGACTTGATGCGGGACTGACGCAGTCGCAAATTGCCGCACGCATGGGAACTACGGTTTCGGCGGTATCGCGTTTAGAAGGCTCTTTGCGCAGCGAAAAGCATTCGCCCTCTTATTTCACCCTGCGCAAATATGCAAAAGCGTGTGGCAAACGGCTGGTGGTGCAAATGGTTTAGGCCATGTGCGCTGTGGGTCGTCTTTCAAGCCGCCATAGCCTGCCGCGCAGCCTGTGCTATAAATCCGCTGCGTGACACGCCGTGGCTGCGTGCGTAATCGTCCATGCGGGCTAGCAGCAGGCGCGGCACGGTGATGTTGATTTTCTCGGCTGGGCCTAAGTATTTTTCTACCGGCACATTCACCACTGCCCACACCCAGCCTGCAAACGCGGGGTCGGCTTGGTGCAGGGCTACCGTTTGCGCCAGCGGTATATCTAGCCCATCTTCAATCAAAGTTTCGCAATGCAAATCAATCGCCTCTTGCGCGTTGCTGATCGCCTCGTCTAATGAATCCCCCGCGCTGAAACAGCCCGGCAGGTCAGGCACTACCACGCCAAAGCAAGTCTCAGAGGTGGCAGGCTCAATAGCAATGATGAATTTCATGGTGTTTCCTTATTTCAGACCCGCTTGTTTGAGCAGTTTGTGGGCAAGGCCTTTGCCCAAATCTGGCTTGGGATGCGGCACACTGATATGTCCGCCTTGCGCAGGATGCACAAAAATATGGTGGCTACCCTTGCTAGCGCGCAGTATCCATCCACTTTTTTCTAGCATTTTGATCAGGGTTTTGCTGTCCATGGTGGGTATTATAACCACTTACTATGCGCTAATAATTAAATAGCAAACAATGACCATATCACGCTGACATTGGCAGTTTTTTCATAATAATACCAAATACACCTTCGCTAGAGCGTCAGAAACCAACCATCGCAGGCCGCGCCTCATCCGCCTGCCCCGCAATCTGCACAGGCGCATGCCGCAGCCAATACGCTGCTTCGTTATTCTCTGGCGCTGCGCCGTGTTGCAGCATGCGCATGGTGTCTATGCTGTAGACGCTTTGTGGCAGCCACGCTGCTGCCAGTG
Organism: Polaromonas sp.; assembly: GCA_031428975.1. Lineage (GTDB taxonomy): Bacteria > Pseudomonadota > Gammaproteobacteria > Burkholderiales > Burkholderiaceae_C > JAAFIP01. The sequence goes on from JANOYR010000216.1 coordinate 28,560, forward strand.
CGCCTAGCTTCATCAGCCACCAAGGCAGGGGCAGCCACAGGGCTTGGCCTTTGCCTGCTGCGCTGCGGTAGCGTTGCAGTAGGGTTTTGTAGGGCAAATTTTCGGGGCCTGCCAGCTCTATGCTGCGGCGCAGGGCTTTGGGGTGTTCGCAGATGCGGGCCACGGCTGCTGCCAAGTCTTGCAAGGCCAGTGGCGCTACCACGGCGCTGCCGGGGTGCAGCAGGCCGGGCAGGACGATGATGGGGAGCTTGGCCAGCCACTGCATCAGGCGGGTGCTGGGGCATTGCGCATCCACCACCAAGCTGGGCTGCACGATGGCGTAGTCCACGGGGCATGCCTCTAGGGCGCGTTCGCAGCCGCGCTTGCTGGCGGCGTAGCGGCCGGGCATGTTTTGCGCCACGCCGCCAGCCACTGGCGCTGACAGCCCCGCTGCCGACACATGCACCACCCGCGCCACGCGCTGGGCGGCGCAGGCGGCAAACAAGGCGCTGGGCGCTTGCAGATGCACGGCGTTCAACGTGTTGTCGCCCCGCTCAATCAAGATGCCCGCCGCGTTGACCACGATGTCTGCCCCGCGCACGATGGCATCAAACACCTGTGGCGATTGGTCGTATCTAAAGTCCACCGCCACATCGCAGTTGCGCCGCCCCGCAGTCAGCACTTGGTGGCCGCGCCCGCGCAGCGCTTGCGCTATGGCGCTGCCGATCATGCCTGCGCCGCCAAAAACGATGATTTTCATAGGGTGCTCCTTAAAATTTTGGGGCTTCACACATCTTGCTCACAAGCCGCGTTCAGACACGCCGTTCGCATACGCCATTGGCGCATTGGCTGGCGCGCTTGGCTGCCCGCGCCGCCGCTATGCGCGTAATCAGCGGCATGGCCCAGCGCCCCAAGCCCACCGCGCCATAGGCCAAGTGAAACACCTCCACGCCCACCACCAGCGTGCCGTCGGGCCGCACGGCGTGAATCAGCGCATTCATTTGCGCCAATGTTGCGCCGTAAGACATCCGGCTTCATTGCGCGCGCGATCGAGCGGCACGCGGTGCAGGGGCTCACTGCGATGAAGTAGGCGTGCAAGTCAAGCCGCTTTAAATGCACTAAATTTAATAGCAAACAATGTAAATATAACGCTGACATTAACAAAAATAAGGCGCACACCGTGATAGTATGCGCCTTATTAAATGGCTTTCAAAATAGTCCAATCAATGCAGCCGCGAGTTGCGTGGCAGCCGAGCCGCCAGCCACTCGTGCACGTCAGCCCGAATACCTCTGCCGCAGAGCAAAAAATCTTCAAAACGGCTGGGCGTGTAGGGCAAATAGAGCAGGGGCATGCCAGCTTCTTCGGGGGTTTTAGCGGCTTTGCGGCCATTGCATTGCGCGCAGGCGGCCACCAGATTCGTCCACGTCCACAGCCCGCCACGCGAGAGAGGCAGTATGTGCTCGCATTGCAAATCAGCATCCTTGAACACACCCCCGCAATACGCGCAGGTGTGGCGGTCACGTTTGAGTAATTTTGATTTGCTAAAGCTGGGCACGCAGTCAAACAGATTGCACTTGGCTGCGCACTTCACGGCAATGATGGGGTGAATATCAAGCACCGATTGCCTTGCCAGTGCCACGTTATAACCACCGCGCAGCGTGGCCAAGGGCGCAGCGCCATCACACCAAATGACCGACTGCGTGGCATAGCGCGAAGCCGCATGCTCAAGCGTAATCCAAGCCTGCGGCGTGCCTTGGATGTCTAGCTGGAGAACATGGGGTTGCATAAACTACTCCTTGAGAAAATAAAAATGGTGCGGACATGGCGAATCGAACGCCAAACCTTCAGGTTAAAAGCCTGTTGCTCTGCCAATTGAGCTATATCCGCAAATATGGGGTGTTCGGTGGGGATCGAACCCACGACCCTCGGAGTCACATTCCGATGCGCTGCCGCTGCGCTACGAACACCGTAGACATGGTGCTGCGAGAAGGAATTGAACCTTCGGCACCCTGTTCTTCAAACAGGTGCTCTACCAACTGAGCTATCGCAGCGAAACTGGTTAAAACTATGAAAAATGGTCGCGGTAAGAGGACTAGAACCTCTTGCCTCATGCTCCCAAAGCACGCGCTCTACCAGATGAGCTACACCGAGAAAAAATGGGCAGACCCTGCACGGTTCGAACGTGCGACACTTGCAGTCAAAGTGCAATGCTTTACCAGCTGAGCTAAGGGCCAACAAAAAAGTATCCGGTTACGAGTTCCGGCACTGCTCTATCTTTGCAGTCGGTTGGGGCCTGCTCGTGGTTTGCGAACTACGAACAAAACGCTTTGGTTGCGGAGGCTGGAATTGAACCAGCGATTTTTGGCGTATGAGACCAACGAGTTACCACTTCTCTACTCCGCTGTAAAAAATCCATTTCGGCTGTGTCTGTACGCGAGTGGTGTGCATCACGCACGACCAGGTTCTCTCGCTGCACCACGGGCTGATTTCTCAACCACCCAGCGGCACATCCCGCACATCGTTCCCGCGATTGCGCTATGCGGTGTTGCACAGGCACACCCGAAATGGAGCGGACAGTCGGCATCGAACCGACGACACCAAGCTTGGAAGGCTTGCGCTCTGCCAGCCTGAGCTATGTCCGCAAAAAAATGTGAAACCGCGCCCACCAGCATGGGCGCGGTTTCACGGCAAATTGTTAATAAACGGCAACCTGCTCTGGGTTGTATGCAGCGCGATCACTGCAAGGGCTTAAACCAGTGGAGCACTGGCGGAGCATGAAAAAAAAGACAAATGAAAAAAGGCCCGAAATCGCGTGGACTTCGGGCCTCTGCTGTCAGAGATTTAAGGGTGAGGTGCTTTTAAGCGCCTACGCCCCCCGATGGTGGGTGTTGCTCATGTCCAAACGCTGTAAACGCTTTGGCCGATGGGCGATCACTGCACGGTGATTTGCTGGGTGATAACTGCGGATGCTGTGCGCCAAGCCACGCGCCCACGCCGCTGCTGGTGCTGCGCATGGTGGGTGTGTTGATGGATAAGGCGTTCACGGTAATCTCAGTGCGTTAGGTTTAAAAGGCTTGGGTAAAAATTAAGTTCAACAAGTAAAGTGTAAAAAAGTCAACGCACCATGCGTCAACCCGCGATAGACTGAAGTGTAAAGAGTCTTTACGAATTACGCAAACACGGGCTACAATATATTTTTAAATCGTTGTTAAAAATACACAAGATGGTTTCTCAATCTGGCGCAGTGGATAAGCAAAACACCACAGTCTCAAGGCGCATCAATCTTCTGGCATTGCTGCAAACATTCGCCGAGCAGTCACTGGCAAACGGGGCTTCCACCAACGGCATTGAGAAGTCATTTGCCGCGCACATTCAGGTGCATCCCAGCATGCTCAGCCAAATCAAATCGTCACGCCCCATCAGCGACAAGCTGGCGGTGCAAATTGAAAACGCTTGCAAGCGGCCCACAGGCTGGCTAAGCCAAGAGCACCCCCACCAAAAAGCCACCCCAGCAGAAGAGGCTTTTGTGCAGCTAGCAAGGCAGCTTTGGCGCTCAAAAAATGCCAAAGGCAAGCGTGAACTTGCATTGGTTTTGAAAACCATGGCTTCTGAGTCAAACCTTTAATTGCTAATTATTTGATAGCAAACAAATACCATATGACAGTGACATATGGATTTTTTTGTTGAATCATCAGTGCGTTTGATCACGAAGGGTTTTTTCAATCCGTTGATCGGGAAAAAACCAGATCAGCGTCACCAGCGTGAGCAGTGCCCCAGCTAGCCAAGAGTATCCATACAAAGCAACTGGAATAGTCACTAGATAGGTTGTTACGGAAACTTTGCCTTTGAGATCGCCGCCAGTGGCGATGGCCAGCACCGACTCGTTGCCGTGTAGCGCAATGATCTGCTTTTGCAGCATGACATAGGCGATGGCGCACATCAGCAAGTCAAAAGCGTAGAGTGCCACCGGTGCTGGTGCAAAATGGTTTTCACCCATCCAGCCCGTGGCGAACGGCATCAGCGATAACCAAAACAAGAGATGCATGTTGGCTAACAAAATCCCACCATTCACTTGCTTGGTGGCCTGCAGCATGTGGTGGTGGTTATTCCAGTAAACCCCGACGTTCACAAAGCTTAGTACATAGCTCATAAAAACGGGACCCAACTTGACCAGATCGGCCCAAGTGCCACCATGCGGTACTTTTAGTTCTAGCACCATGATGGTGATGATTATGGCGATTACGCCATCACTGAATGCTTCGAGTCGTGATTTATTCATTGGGAGCGCCTTGTATTAGTTTGCACTGACCGTTGCTATTTTTTACTCAGATCACGGTAAGCGGCTGGTACGTTCAAGCCGGGATGCACCCAACCAAACAAGGCATAGCCTCCAAACTCGGGCATTGTGGTTTGCTGCACGGTTTGCTCCAGTGTCAAGCCCTTGTTCAGAGCGGCCTGCACGTTCTTTTGCACACTGGCTAAGTAGTCAATATGCCATTTCATGTCGTCTCGCGTCATGGCTACCCCGTGGCCGGGAATGATGCGTGCATCGGCAGGCAAGAATGCATACACGCGCCTTAGGGTGTCTAGGGTGGCCACTAAATGGCCGTCCAGCAGCCAAGGCAGGGCAGGCTTGGAGGCGATGATTGGATTACCCGCCCACATCACTTTAGACTGCGGTTCCCAGACCCACAGGTCACCACCAGTTTGTGCAAAGCCAAAGTCGATCACATCCACCACTTTTCCGCCCAAATCCAGCGACAGCGTGGCCATAGGGGCCACCAAAATATCGCCCGTGCGCGCTTTGATGGCTTCAATCCCTCGGCCTGTGCCAAAGTTCTTGATCATGAATTTTTTGTCGTCGTCCAAATGCTTATCTATATAAGTGCGCGTGTTGGCATGTTGGATGATGCGGGTGGAGGCGGGCAAAAACATATTCCCAAACGAGTGGTCGCCGTGCGCGCTGGTGTTCACCGCATAAATCAGCGGCTTGCCTGCGAGTGTGCGGCTTAGGTTTTGCACCTGCTGGTTCAGGCGTTTGTTGAGCATGGTTTCGATCAAAAGTGCGCCTTTGCTGCCCACAATCAAACCGCCGCTGGTAGCTGCAGCACCACCCTTGGCATTGAGTTCGCGGGCATCACTGGCGTAATACGCAAAAACGCCCTCAGCCAGCTTCTCACTTTGCATCTGCACTTTGTTGCCATCCCAAATTGGTTCAGCTGCACTGGCAACACCAGAGTTAGCCAAGCCAAGAGCAGCCCATAGCAGCAGTGCCGCTAATGGTTGGTGAATCTGTGTGCGATTCATGGTGAATTTCCTTCAAAAAGTTGTAAAACTGAAGATTACCCTATACATTTGAGCAAGTAAATTCCTTAAGTATGCAAAAATACTTTGCAAAATTGCACAGCTATCATCGATATGAACGATCTCAATGACCTGATATATGTCGCGGCAGTCACCCAAACAGGCTCATTGTCAGCTGCGGCTCGCAAACTTCAAGTTAACCATGCAACGGTGTTTAGGCGCATAGCGCAGATCGAAAAAGACTTAGGCGTACGCTTGTTTGAGCGCGAGGCGGGTCGCTACGTTGCCACTGCGGCGGGCGATGAGCTGGCAGCGGCAGGCACTGTCATAGAGCACACAGCAGAGCGCACACTGCTCAAAGTGGCGGGGCGCGACTTGCGCCCCAGCGGCGTAGTGCGTATCACCACCACAGACAGCGTGGCGGCGGCCTTACTCAACCCAGTGCTGGCGGTGTGCCGCGCACGCTACCCTAAAATTGCGCTTTACATCGGCATCGACAACCACACGCTAGACCTGTCCAAGCGCGATGCCGATATAGCCGTGCGTCCGACATTGCAACCGCCTGAGTATTTGATTGGTAAGCGCATTGCGCCGCTGGCATTTGCGGTGTACGGGGCCTTGCATTACCTTGCGCACAGCAGTGCCAAGGCCCTGTCTGAGCACCAATGGATCGCTTTAGGTGAATCACAAGAGCGCCATCGCAGCTTGCAGTGGCTACAAAAAACTATCCCACTCGATCAGGTGGGCTGCCGAGTAGAGGGCTTTGCCAGCGTAGCGCGGGCCTGCGCGGATGGCTTGGGGTTAGCGGTGCTGCCTTGCTTTCTGGGTGACAGCCTAGCCCAACTCAAGCGCTTACAAGAGCCAGTACCAGACCTGGCATCTGAACTTTGGGTGCTGACCCATCCCGATCTGCGCAATACAGCCCGCATCAAGACAGTGTTTCAAATACTGCACCATGAGTTGGGTCAGCGATCACATGCTTTGCAAGGCATAAATACTTCTAAATAAATAGCAAATAATGACGATATGATGCTGACATTGGCCGTATTTTTATTAAAAACTACATGTGAAAACCTGCGCTTTGCTCCTCAGCAATTACGCGCAGCACCTGCGCGCGCAGGTCTTGCATGAGCTGGGTTATAAACTCCCAAAACGCAGGCAAGTCTACCGTTTGCTGCACCGTCTGCGCAGGCAAAAAGCGCCGCATTTCTTGCCTGAAATCTACCGTCAACTGCGGCTGCTGTGCCAGCATGTGGCAGCGCTGGGTCAAGAGTTCTGTGTAGCGCGTCGTGCTGCACTGGTGGTCTTGCAGCTTGCTGGCTAGCAAGCCCAGCTGCGGCTTCACGGCTTCTTGGTGCAGCCAAGCCATGTCCCATAAATCGCGGTTTTTGATACGGTTGGGGCGCAGGGCAAAGGCCACCAATTTGTCGGTAAATATCTCGGCGCGGCTTTGCGCTTGCACAATCAAACCGCTGGTACCCATGTCCACGCCATAGGGGTTTTGCAGCAGCATGGGGCGCGGCTCGTAGCTTGGTATGGCGCACACGTCTATGTTGATGCGCTGGGCGGGCATGTCGCTTTTCCTAGGTCGCGTTTGCACTTTGAGCTTCCACGTGTCTACATTGCCACTCTCGCGCATCGGTTCGCTCACCTCGATGTGCAGGCCGTATTTGGCATGCAGGCTGCGTACCAAGGTGTTGGCCACTGCGCCAAGGCTTTCGCGGCTAAAGCCTGCGCCGCCCGTGAAGTCTAAATCTTCGCTCAAGCGCGCAGAGCCGTAGCATGCACGCAGGCATGTGCCGCCCATGAACGTGAGGCCAGCGAGCAGCCCGGCGCTGCTCAGCTCGCGCAATATATCGCGCTGGAGCAGCTCTTTTTCTACCACCAAGCGCAGCGGTGCCAGCGCCTGCTGGTTTTGCAGGGCTTGGTCTACCAGTTGGTCAAACAGGCTCATGTGCTTTCCTCCTCAGTTGCTAAGTTGCCCAGCGCTTGCGCGTCCACCAAATCCATGCTGCGCTGAGTGACGCGCATGTCGCGCAGCGCTAGCGCGGGGCTGGCGCGCCAGAGTCTGCAGGCAGTGTCGTATTTCAGCTGGTTAGCCACCGCGTCTGGCCGCCGCTGGGTGTGCACAAACTCTATCGTGCCCCACTTGCCGCAAGGCACCACGCTGCTGCGCCCCGACGACATGACGCTGATCCAATTCATGGGCACTTGTGAAATCAAGCCCTGCGCGCTCAACGCCGTTTCTAAGCTGATGTAATTAAACGCATGCGCCCGCAGCAGCGCCGCCACATGAAACAGCAGCAAACCACTGCTGTTGGGCGTTTGCATGCCCAGCCCAGCTGCATACACGCCGCGGCAGACGCGCTGCAAACGCACGCCAGAATGCCCACCCCTATGCCCACCCGCATGGCCGCCATGCGCGGCGCGGCTGAGCAGGGTTTTAAAAGCGTTGTCAGACAGTGCAGGCAGCAAGGCGCGCAAATCTTGCGCCGCAAACAAGCAGCCCTGCGCGCCAGCCAGCGTGGCTATGCCTTGCATGAGCGTGTGAATAGGCTGCATAAGTCATCGGTAAGTTTCATATAGTGTAACTTAATGCATGCTTATTGGCAAATTTTCAGTGTTTCTTGCTTTGTACAGAGCAGCTGGATGTGCCGAATGCAGGGTGGTCGTTTGGGCATGATTGGCCTCTTAGATTTGTATTTTTATAGAAAAAAGTACCAATGTCACCGCCATATGGTCATAGTGTGCTTCGTTATTCATAGTATTGGTGCGCTAGGTGTGCTGTTGGTGCTCCAATGTGCCGAGACAGATCCAATGCCAGTACTTCGTCTATAGTTGCAACAAACCTTTTCAAGCCAGATAACAAGAGAACAGTAGGCTGCTTTAATGCCCACCTTCAATAATTGGGTAACTCCAAATAGACTATCAACAGCGGGTATCGTCTCGCCGTCAACCTTGGGCTTCATATGAGTCGGGCGCAGTTTGTGGTGGCCTTTCTGGTATCTGCACTCATAGCATTACTGCCGCTGACCTTGGTTGCATGGATCATGTCTGAATCTTGGTCGCCCGTTCATGTTCAACTGATCGGGCTGGTGCTTGTATTTCCCATGATCGGTGCAATGAAGCTAGATCTAAGTCATGCATTTGCGCTGCTTTTTTGCTTTTTCATCTACTGGCTCTCAATATTTACCGCTCTTTGGTGGTGTATCAAAACCACAGGTCTAGAAATCAAGCTTTTTAAGCGCGTCTGACGCGGTACTAAACAATGACCAGCGATCGAGCTTTGCGCCTCTCAGAGACGGTTAGTCAGCTTGGTGTTAAAACTCAGCCCGTACCCACCCCCATCACCGAAGCCTACACCCCCGGCTGCATTGGCCGCATTGCGCAGCTGCATGCCCAGTATTACGCAGAAGCCAATGGTTTTGGCGTGGAGTTTGAGGCCTTGGTGGCGCGGGAGCTGGGGGCGTTTTGCTCGGCTTATGTGCCCGGGCGGGATGGGTTGTGGCTAGCGCACGGCGCGGGTGGTATTGAAGGCTCTGTGGCAATCGATGGCTCGCATGCCGCGGACATTGGGGAGAACGCGGGGGCGCATTTGCGTTGGTTTATCACCTCAGACGCTTTGCGCGGCCAAGGGCTGGGGCGGCAGTTGTTGTTGCGCGCTTTGGCTTTTGCCGATGCTTGCGGGTATCGGCGCACCTACCTGTGGACGTTTAATGGCCTGCTAGCCGCGCGGCATTTGTATGAGTTGCAAGGCTTTCGGCTGGTGCACGAGAGCGCGGGTGACCGCTGGGGCAGCGTGGTAATTGAGCAGAAGTTTGTGCGCGAGGTTTGAGCGCACAGAGTGGTTTAAAACAGCGCGGCACTAATAATTAAATAGCAAACAATGGCCATATGACGGTGATAATGGCCTAAAAGACGTCGAATAATTTATTCAAGATAATTCGAAGGAAAGAAGTGCCGTTCAATCAGCTCAATCAAGATATGCAGCACCTTGATGTGCAGCTCTTGCACGCGGTCGGCATATTGGCCGCCGGGGGTGCATATATTCACCGTGCACAGCGTGCGCAGGGCTTCGCTGGTTTTGCCGCTCAAAATCAGCACCTGCATGCCCAGCGCCTGCGCGGTTTGGGCCGCACGCAGCACGTTTTTGCTAGTGCCGCTGGTGGTCAGCGCCACCAAGCAGTCGCCCGCACGGCCGTGGGCTTCTAGGTAACGCGAAAAAACCTGTTCGTAGCCGTAGTCGTTGGCCACACACGACATGTGGCTGGCATCGCTGATGGCGGTGGCGGGCAGGGCGGGGCGGTCTTGGCGGTAGCGGCCCGTGAGCTCCTCGGCAAAATGCATGGCATCGCACATAGAGCCGCCGTTGCCGCAGGTGTACACCCGGCCTTTTTGGGTGAATGTGCCAATCAGCAGTTGGGCCGCTTGCTCGATAGCCGCTAGCGCCACTTGGTTGTGCAGCAGCGCGTGTAGGGCGGATTGAGCCTCTTCTAAGCTGGCTTGGATATGTGCGGCTTGGGGATGGGCACTTTGGATATGGGCAAGGGACATGTATCTGTTCGGGTTGTTGGTATTTGTGGGCTTTAGCGCAGACCGCTATTGTGCGACGAATCGAATGCAGCGCAGCCACAGGGGCTTACTTGGTATCTGGTAGCCGCGCAATCGTGCCTTGCCCTATGGCGCACAGCTTTTCCACCCCATTTGCCGCGATGCATACTTGCACAGTGCACACCGCTTGCGCCTTGCTTTGTGTGGCGCATGAGGCGCGTGCGATCAGCGTCTCGCCCAGCGCTGGGCGCACATAGTTAAGCTTGAACTCCGAGGTAACCACAGGCACGCCCATGGCTGCGCCGCCTGCAAAGGCCAGCGCATTGTCAGCCAAATAGCTGAGCACGCCGCCATGCACAAAGCCGTTTTGTTGCAGTAGCTCGGGCTTCACTGCTAGGCGCAGCTCGGCCGCTTGGGGGCTAAGTGCGGTCAGCTGTGTGCCCAGCAGTTGGCTAAAAGCCTGCGCGGCAAGGACGCGCTGGCCGAATGCGAGCATAGGGTTGGTATCAGACATAAAGACTCCAGTTAAAATAAAATACTACGCATACGAAGTATAAATGCAAAAAATATGAATGCAAAAATAAAGCTAAAAAAGCGCATGCGCGACAATACAAAGGCATGACCGACAGAATATTCCTCTACCACAAGCTGCAATTGGCAGCCGCACGCCTGCGCACGCAGGCTGACCGCATGGGCATGGCCGCTGCAGGCGTGAGCGCGGCGCAAGCAGGTGCTTTGCTGGTGGTGGCGGCCAAGCCCGGCGCTACCCAACGGGCAGTGGCGCTGGCGCTGGGCCAAGGCGAGTCGGCGTTTAACACCATGGCCACCCGATTGGTAGCCGCTGACCTGATGCGCCGCAGCGATGACCCGCAAGACCCGCGCGCATGGGCGCTGCACATCACCCCCAAAGGCCAAGAAGCGCTAGGCAAGATTCAAGAGGGCTTGGCCGTGATCAACGAGCGCATCAATCAGGCACTCAGCTCCCAAGAACAGGCCAGCATGGCGCTGGCGCTGTCACGTTTGGCGGCATTAGATATGCTCACAATAAAATAGCATACTATGACCATATGACGATGACATTGGCCTAAAAAAGCAAAAAACCGAGCAAAGCCATCGCTCTGCCCGGTTTTTAAAGGAGAAAAAAGAAATTATTTTTTCAGGCTGTCGCGAATTTCGCGCAAAAGCACCACATCTTCGGGTGTCACTGGAGCCGCAGCAGGGGCGGCTGGCTCTGCGGCCTTCATGCGGTTAATTTGCTTGACCATCATGAATATCACAAAAGCCAAAATCACGAAGTTGAGCACCACGGTCACAAAATTGCCCCAAGCAAATACAGGCACGCCCGCTTTGCGCACGGCTTCCAGCGTCATGGCCGTGCCATCTGGGATTTTGGACAGCGCCACAAAGGAGTTGACAAAATCGAGCTTGCCGCCAGTTAAGAAGGCCACCACAGGCATGATGATGTCGGCCACTAGCGAGTCGACAATTTTGCCAAACGCCGCGCCAATGATCACGCCCACGGCGAGATCCACCACATTGCCCTTCATGGCAAACTCTTTGAATTCAGACATCATGGTCATAAAAATGCTCCAATTTTGAAAAAAATCGCTGGCGAGCGCGGATGAATAAACCACATACTAAAACGAAATGTGTAACGCCAAAGCAGAGTATTGCCGAAAAAACACCATGTCAAGACTACTCGGCGCATAAAAACCCGCGCTTTTTCAGCATCCAGAGACTTGAGTCACGATTCTTAAGACCCAGTGTTGAAATTGACCCACACGCTCAGATACAATGATGGGTTAACCCTAGGTACATTTTTTTGCGACATATTTGAGGATATTCATGAGCCAATCCCCATCGGACCACCAAGTCGATAACAGCAAACGCAACTGGATCATGACGACCTGCGCCGCTGGTGTGGTCGGCGCACCGTTTGCAGCCGTTCCATTTGTCAGCAGCTTTTCGCCGTCAGAAAAAGCCAAAGCCGCTGGTGCAGCCGTGCAGGTCGACATTTCTGACATCAAGCCGGGCGAGCGTAAAACCGTGGAGTGGCGCGGTAAGCCCGTTTGGATTGTGCGCCGCACGCCTGAGCAGGTGGCCTCGCTCAAAAAAACCGAAAGTCTCTTGGCTGATCCACAATCCAAGCGCAATCCCGGCGAGCTCACCCCCGAATACGCCCGCAATGAAGGCCGATCCATCAAGCCCGAAATTTTTGTGGCTGTGGGCATTTGTTCGCATTTGGGTTGCTCGCCCAGCGAAAAGTTCGCCATGGGCGCACAGCCCTCGCTGCCAGATGACTGGCAAGGTGGCTTTTTGTGCCCCTGCCACGGATCCACATTTGATATGGCTGGGCGCGTGTACAAAAACAAACCAGCCCCCGACAACCTCGAAGTGCCCGCCCACATGTATGCGAGCGACACTACCCTCATCATCGGCGAAGATAAAAAAGCCTAAACCTGCGGAACTGGTCGGCTGCATTGCGTAGCTGGCACTGTCCCCCACGTCAACTCCCCTAGAGGCACCATACCATGGCAGAAATGATCGAAGTCTCCCCCAACGCCAGCGCAGGCGAAAAGCTCCTAAACTGGGTGGACAACCGTTTTCCCGCGTCCAAGCTTTACAAAGAGCATTTGAGCGAATACTACGCCCCCAAAAATTTCAATTTTTGGTACATCTTTGGTTCGCTGGCGCTCTTGGTGCTGGTTATTCAAATTGTGACGGGCATTTTCTTGGTCATGCACTACAAGCCCGATGCCGCCAAGGCCTTTGAGTCGGTGGAATACATCATGCGCGACGTGCCATGGGGCTGGTTGGTGCGCTACATGCACTCCACAGGCGCGTCCGCATTCTTTGTGGTGGTGTATTTGCATATGTTCCGTGGTTTGATCTACGGCAGCTATAGGAAGCCGCGTGAACTTATTTGGGTATTTGGCTGCGGTATTTTCTTGTGCCTGATGGCAGAAGCTTTTATGGGTTATTTGCTGCCTTGGGGTCAAATGTCCTACTGGGGCGCACAGGTGATTGTCAACTTGTTTGCCTCCATTCCCTTTGCCGGCCCCGATTTGGCGCTATTGATTCGTGGCGACTATGTGGTGGGTGACGCTACCCTCAACCGTTTCTTTAGTTTCCACGTGATTGCTGTACCTTTGGTGCTGCTTGGCTTGGTAGCCGCGCACATCATTGCATTGCACGAAGTCGGTTCTAACAATCCAGACGGCGTTGAAATCAAAGCCAGCAAAGATCCAAAAACAGGCATTCCACTAGACGGCATTCCCTTCCACCCTTACTACACCGTGCATGACATCTTCATGGTCAGCGTGTTTTTAATGGTGTTCAGCGCCGTGGTGTTCTTCGCTCCTGAGATGGGTGGCTATTTCTTGGAGTACAACAACTTCATCCCCGCTGATCCATTGCAAACACCTGCGCACATCGCACCGGTGTGGTATTTCACGCCCTCATACTCCATGCTGCGCGCGATTACAGGCGAGATGATGTACGTGCTGATGGCCTGTGTGTTGCTTGCTGCCGGATTCATGGCCTTAAAAGCCAAAATCCCAGCTATATTTAAAGCTGGATTGGCGCTAGGCGCTTTGCTTTTGGTGGCTTCCATGTTGGCCATTGACGCAAAATTCTGGGGCGTAGTGGTCATGGGCGGTTCCACCATGATCTTGTTCTTCTTGCCTTGGCTGGACAACAGCCCTGTCAAATCTATTCGCTACCGTCCAACTTGGCAAAAATACCTGTACGGTATTTTCGTGGTCAACTTTTTGATCTTGGGCTACCTTGGCGTGCAGCCCCCATCGCCGATTGGTGAGCGTGTGAGCCAATTGGGCACACTGTACTACTTTGGCTTCTTTCTGTTGATGCCTTGGTGGAGTGCATTGGGCGATTACAAAGACGTGCCAGACCGCGTTAACTTTGCGGCTCACTAAAAGCGAGAGGACTTTAAAAAATGAAAAAACTACTTCTAGCCCTCTTGGCAACCCTCAGTATCGGCGTGGCCCAAGCGGCCGGTGGCGGCATATCTTGGGACAAATCGCCCAATAAAACAAACGATCTGGCGTCTTTGCAAAACGGCGCTAAGATTTTTGTCAATTATTGTGTCAGTTGCCACAGCGCGGCTTTCATGCGTTACACGCGCTTGACCGATTTAGGCCTAACGGAGCAGCAAATCAAGGACAACCTCTTGTTTTCGACCGACAAAATCGGCGACACCATGAAGGCGGCAATCGATCCTAAGCAGGCTAAAGAATGGTTTGGTGGTTTGCCACCCGACTTAACCGTGATTGCTCGCTCGCGCTCCGGCCACGGCGGCACGGGTGGCGACTATTTGTATACCCTGTTGCGCAGCTACTACCGTGATGACACTAAGCCTACCGGATGGAACAATTTGGCATACCCAAACATAGGCATGCCCAACCCTCTGTGGGAGTTGCAAGGTGAGCGTATGCCTGTTTTTGAAACCAAAAAAGAGCACGGGCATGACGTAGAGGTGTTCAAAGCTTGGCAACCAGTCAAGCCGGGCACTCTGAGCGCACTTGAATACGAAACTGCGGTTGGCGATTTGGTCAGCTATTTGCAATGGATGGGCGAGCCTGCTCAAAATACCCGAGTGCGTGTTGGCGTTTGGGTTCTGCTGTTTTTAGGCATCTTTACACTTGTTGCTTGGCGCTTAAATGCCGCGTATTGGAAAGATATCAAGTAAAAAAGGCGGTCTTTTGAAGGGCGACGAACTTTCGCCTTTCGGCCACAAGTGGAGCCGTCCTGTGCGGTCTCCACTTTTTTGATTTTTAGGAGCTTCAACTATGATGGTTTTGTACTCGGGCACCACATGCCCCTTCTCGCACCGCTGCCGTTTCGTTTTGTTTGAAAAGGGCATGGATTTTGAAATCCGCGATGTGGACTTGTACAACAAGCCCGAAGATATCAGCGTGATGAACCCATATGGCCAAGTGCCTATTTTGGTTGAGCGCGATTTGATCTTGTATGAATCCAACATCATCAACGAGTACATTGACGAGCGCTTTCCCCATCCACAATTGATGCCCGGCGATCCAGTTGACCGCGCTCGTGTGCGCCTGTTTTTGCTAAACTTTGAAAAAGAACTGTTTACCAATGTGTCCATCATTGAAAACCGTGCCAACAAAGGCAACGACAAGCTGCTTGAAAAGGCCCGTCACCACATCCGTGACCGCTTGACGCAAATGGCTCCCGTGTTTTTGAAAAACAAATTCATCATGGGCGATAACTTTTCGATGCTTGACGTAGCCCTTGCGCCGCTCTTGTGGCGTTTGGATTTTTACGGCATTGAGCTGTCTAAAAATGCAGCCCCCTTGCTGAAATACGCCGAGCGTATTTTTTCGCGCCCAGCTTACATTGAGGCACTCACACCCTCTGAAAAAGTAATGCGCAAATAGTCGTCTGTCCATGAGCGATTCCGATACACCCTTTTCTATTAGCTCTTCTGCTTCGTCGACCCGCCCCTATCTGGTGCGCGCGATGTACGAATGGTGTGCGGACAACGGTTTCACGCCTTATATCGCTGCGTATGTGGATGCTTCGGTGCAAGTGCCACTCGAATTTGTTAAAAACAACGAAATCGTACTCAATGTCGGTATGGACGCAACCAGTGACCTGCTGATGGACAATGAGTGGATAAGTTTTAAAGCAAGATTCTCTGGCACGGCACGCGAAATTTTGGTGCCCATGGAACGCGTCATGGCTATTTACGCCCGTGAAAATGGGCAAGGTATGACTTTCCCCGTGTCGCCCAATACGCCGGTAGCGGTCAAGCCATCAGCTGCTCAGCCAGTCAATGCTATTGCATCGCAAGCGACGGTAGCCCTGCATAACGCCGATTCTAAAGTTGTCCAGCTGATCAAGCCCAAAACTGCCAAGCTGGCAATTGCTAAGCAGGCAGAGGCCACTTTGGAGGAAGTGTTGTCGCAAGGCACCGCTGAGATGACTCCAAACCATTCGACGGATGCCCATACAGGCGATGAGCCACCAAAATCTCCAACTCCTTCACGCGGTGGACTAAAAAGGGTCAAGTAAACCCTTAGAATACACGCATTGGAATTTGCAAGAATTTCAGCCGCTTTAGCTCAGTGGTAGAGCAACCGCCTTGTAAGCGGTAGGTCGTCAGTTCAATCCCGACAAGCGGCACCAATCCCTTAGGCCAGCAAAAGTTATAGCCACACGCTAAAAACCTTGCTGGCCTTTTACCTTGATGCGAATGGAGGTAAGCTCAACCCCCTTGCTTCGCAAATGCGCAGTAAAAGACGGCGATAGCTGGCGCAGTTTTGCTGCTACTGCGTTATTGGTAGCTATCAAGCACCATTGGCCTTGTTCGATGGGGCCGGGCAGCACCCCAGTAAGCAGAGCCGGTGGCATAAGTGCTGCAATCATTGTTAAACGTCTACCTGACTCTGTCGCAAGCGCGGTTAAATGTGCCAAGCTAGGCGCATCTTGGACGGCTTGTTGCAAGCTTTTGGCCAAATGTTTGGGTGCAATAGATGGTTTGGCGTAGAAATACATGGAATGAATAGGCAAAATACGCGCAAAATAGGCCAATTGAAAAATCTCATCAAGGAGATCGGATGCATTTGATTATCACGGACGCTTGGCTTGCCAAGACGCGGCCACTCCATTTAAGTGGAACGAAATTAGTTTTATCGGGGTTGGCGCTGTCGTTTGGGCTCATGCTCATAGCGGCGGGCTTGTACCACTGGGTATTCCTCAAAGGTGCGCGTGAGGGCTGGCCCATTGTGGGCAGCTTGGTAAAGCTCGTGGTCAAAGACGAGTTTGAGCAGAGAGATCGCTTTATGCGAGAAAATTTAGATGCAATGGCTAAAAAGGTGGGCGAACTTCAAGCGAAGATTGTGCAGTTAGAGTCACTGGGGGAGCGCGTATCAGGATTGGCTGGCATGGCCCCTGTCGATTCCAAAGCAGTCTCCAAAACCTCCCATCCTGGCAGCGGTGGTGCACTGATTGGCAGTCGTCCGCTGAGCATGATGGAGCTTCAACAAACACTCGATGACCTCGAAAAACTGGCTGGACAACGTGTAGACCTGTTGACTGTGGCGGAATCGCGCCTGTTTGACCAGCAAATTCGCAAAATGATGGTGCCCACCCAGCAGCCGGTGCCTGGCGGGCATTTGGGTTCACCATTTGGTTGGCGCATTGACCCTGTGAATGGCCGCCAAGCGCTGCATACGGGCTTAGATTTTCAGGCGGATCCCGGGACACCGATATTGGCGGCAGCCGGCGGTGTAGTGGTAACGCAGGAATGGCACGGCGCATATGGCAATATGGTGGAAGTAGACCACGGCAACGACTTGGTTACCCGATATGCCCATGCTTCACAAGTGTTTGTGAAAAAAGGCGATGTAGTCAAGCGTGGCCAAAAAGTGGCAGCCGTTGGCTCTACGGGCCGGTCCACTGGCCCGCATCTGCATTTTGAGGTCTGGGTTCAGGGCGTACCGCAAGACCCGCAGAGGTTTTTAAACGCAGGAGAAAAGCTACCATCCTCCAATACGGCGGTGGCAGCTGTGCGGCCTTCAAAGCCTTTACCTAGCGTCCCAGTTTTGCCCGAGCTTGCGCCCGCATCCAACATCAAGCCACGCTGGTAAAATGCGGGGTTAGGCGTGGCGTGCGCAGGTTGCAAAATCTGCTTTCGCCCCAACACTAACTATGCCTGTCTGCATACCGCAGCGGGGTTTTTTACTAGCATGTGGTGCTTTGCTACACGTGCATTTACTGCGCTCTTTCATGGCCATACCTTTTCTTACTTCTATTTTCGGCAGCCGTAACGACCGCTTGCTCAAGAGCTATCGCAAATCTGTGGAGCGCGTTACCGCATTAGAAACAGAGTATGAAAAGCTCAGTGACGAGCAGCTCAAAGCCAAAACGCAGGCATTTAAAGACCGCGTGAGCGCTGGCGAAACCCTGGATGCCCTGCTGCCAGAGGCATTTGCTGTGGTGCGCGAAGGTTCAAAGCGCATTATGAAAATGCGGCACTTTGATGTGCAAATTTTAGGTGGCATGAGCCTTCACAATTGCAAAATATCCGAGATGCGCACCGGTGAGGGTAAAACGCTTACCGCCACGCTGCCTGTGTATTTAAATGCACTCACGGGCAAAGGCGTGCACGTGGTGACAGTCAACGATTATTTGGCCAACCGTGATGCCATGTGGATGGGGCGCTTGTACAATTTTTTAGGCCTGACGGTAGGGGTGAATCTGCCCAATATGCCACGCGAGGACAAGCAAGCGGCCTACCGCTGCGATATTACCTACGGCACCAACAATGAATTTGGTTTTGACTACCTGCGCGACAACATGGTCTATGAGGTGGCTGACCGCGTGCAGCGCGGACTGAACTACGCGATTGTGGACGAAGTAGACTCCATTTTGATTGACGAGGCACGTACCCCGCTCATCATCAGCGGGCAGGCCGAAGACCACACCGAGATGTATGTGGCGGTGAACAAAGTGGTGCCTGCACTCACGCGCCAAGAAGGCGAGGCCGATGCCCGCACAGGCGAAGGTGTGATCAAGGCGGGCGACTTCACGTTGGACGAAAAATCCCACCAAGTGTTCTTAACCGAACAAGGCCATGAAAACGCTGAGCAAATATTGACCAACGCCAGCCTTTTGCCTGCTGGAGCATCGCTGTACGACCCCGCCAATATCACGCTAATGCACCATGTGTATGCGGCTTTGCGTGCCAATCACCTCTACCACCGCGACCAACACTATGTGGTGCAAGAAGGCGAGATCGTGATTGTGGACGAATTTACAGGTCGTCTGATGACGGGCCGCCGCTGGAGCGATGGCCTGCACCAAGCGGTGGAAGCCAAAGAAGGCGTGCAAATTCAGTCAGAAAACCAAACGCTGGCATCCATCACCTTTCAAAATTATTTCCGCCTGTATGGCAAGCTCGCAGGGATGACCGGCACGGCAGATACCGAGGCCTATGAGTTCCAAGAAATTTATGGTTTAGAGACCATCGTGATTCCGCCCAACCGCGTGAGTAAACGCGACGACCAGTTGGACCGTGTCTACAAAACGAGCCAAGAGCGCTACACCGCAGCGATTGCCGATATACGGGAGTGCTATGAGCGCGGCCAGCCTGTGCTGGTGGGAACCACGTCCATTGAAAACTCTGAGTTGATCTCGGGTCTTTTGGATGCTGCCAAGCTGCCGCATCAGGTGCTCAATGCCAAGCAGCACGCCCGCGAGGCGGACATTGTGGCCCAAGCAGGTCGCGCCAAAATGATCACGATTGCTACCAATATGGCGGGCCGTGGCACCGACATCGTGTTGGGCGGAAATGTGGAAAAACTCATCTCCGAAGTGGAGGCCGATGCTGCTGTGCCAGACAGCGCCAAGGCTGGGCAAATAGAGAAGTTGCGCGCCCAGTGGAAGATTGACCACGAGGCGGTGACGGCGCAAGGCGGTTTGCGCATTATCGCTACCGAACGCCATGAGTCGCGCCGTATTGACAACCAACTGCGTGGCCGCTCAGGTCGTCAAGGTGATCCAGGTTCTTCGCGCTTTTACCTAAGTTTGGACGATCCGCTGATGCGCATTTTTGCAGGTGACCGCGTCAAGGCCATCATGGACCGATTGAAGATGCCTGAGGGCGAGGCTATTGAGGCAGGTATCGTATCGCGCAGCATTGAAAGTGCGCAGCGCAAGGTAGAGGCGCGTAATTTTGATGTGCGCAAACAACTGCTCGAATACGACGATGTCAGCAATGACCAACGCAAGGTGATTTACCAACAGCGCAATGATATTTTGGACGCCACAAGCTTGGCTGCGCAAATTGCAGGCTTACGCGAAGGTTGTTTTACAGATTTAACCCACCAATTCGTGCCACCTGAGACTGTTGAAGAGCAGTGGGACTTAAGAGCGCTAGAAACGGCACTGGCAGCTGACTACCAAATTAGTCTTGACCTCAAGGCCAAGGTTTCGGCTGCCACATCCATTACCGATGAGGACGTGCTTCAAGAGGTGGTGAAAGCGGCTAACGCGGTATTTGACAACAAGTTGGAACAAATTGGGGAGGCCAATTTCACACAGTTTCAGCGCGTGGTATTGCTACAAAGCATCGACACGCATTGGCGTGAACATCTGAGTGCGCTGGACTATTTGCGCCAAGGTATCCATCTGCGGGGCTATGCGAGCAAGCAGCCTAAGCAAGAATACAAGCGCGAGGCATTTGAGCTCTTTGGCCAATTGCTCGACTCAGTGAAAAACGAAGTCACCAAAGTGTTGATGACAGTAAAGGTGCAAGCAGGCGAGTCACTGGACGAGGCCGCCCAGCAAATAGAAGCGCGCGCCGAGAACATTGCCAATGTGACCTACACCGCGCCCACAGAAACAGGCGAAGCGCAAACCACGCTGGACGAATCTACCGCGCGCGTACCAGACCCCTACGCCCGCGTTGGCCGCAACGACGCCTGTCCTTGCGGCAGCGGCAAGAAGTTTAAGTTTTGTCACGGCAAATTGAATTGACTATAATGCTATTTTGCTATAATTTATATAGCAAACTATGACTGTATGACGGTGACATTGCCACTATTTTCTATATAAAAAGGTCTTTATGGCTGTTTTACTCGCTGCTCCAGCGCTTTCTTCACTTTTGGCCGTGCAAGGTATCCGAATTGGTGTGACCGAGGCGGGGATTCGCAAGGCCAACCGCAAGGATCTGACCGTGGTGCTCTTGGAGGCGGGCGCTTCAGTGTCTGGTGTGTTCACGCAAAACCGATTTTGCGCAGCGCCAGTGCAGATTTGTCGTGAGCATTTAAGCCATGCGTCCCGTTTGGACATGCCCATTCGGGCTATGCTCATTAATACGGGCAATGCCAACGCCGGAACAGGTGAAGACGGCCTAAGCCGTGCGCGTGAGACTTGCTTGGCCTTGGCGGCTAAGTTGGGTGTCAAAACCGAGCAAATATTGCCCTTCTCCACTGGTGTGATCATGGAAACTCTGCCGTCTGAGCGCGTCATAGCGGGCCTAGATGCTGCTATTTCCAACGCGGGCAGTGGCAACAGCCCAGCGCAGTGGCTTGCAGCAGCAGAAGGCATTATGACCACCGACACCCTGCCCAAGGCGTTTAGCGCCAGCGCCGTGGTGGGCGGGCAAACGGTGCATGTGAGTGGCATTAGCAAGGGCGCTGGCATGATCCGCCCCAACATGGCCACCATGCTGGGCTTTATGGCTACTGATGCCTGCGTAGCGCCTGCACTCATGAAGCAACTGGCTACCGAGCTGGCCGATGCCTCGTTTAACCGTGTGACGGTAGATGGCGACACGTCTACTAACGACTCATTCGTGGTGATTGCCACCAATAAAGCGGCGCATGCACCCATTACCTCGTTGGCCTCGGCCGATGGTCAAGCGCTTAAGGCGGCCATGCTGCTAGTAGCGCAAAAATGTGCCCAAGCCATTGTGCGCGATGGAGAAGGTGCTACCAAATTTATCACTGTGGCCGTTGACGGCGGTAAAACGGGTGAAGAATGCCGCCAAGTGGCCTATGCGATTGCGCATTCGCCTTTGGTGAAGACCGCATTTTTTGCCTCCGACCCTAATCTGGGACGTATCTTGGCCGCCGTGGGCTATGCTGGCATTACTGACCTTGACCAGACTTTGATTGGCCTGCATTTAGACGATGTGGAGGTGGTAATCAATGGTGGGCGCAACCCCGCCTACCGCGAGGAAGACGGCCAGCGCGTGATGAAGCAAGACGAGATCACCATTCGCGTGTCACTGGGGCGCGGTGCAGCGTCGGACACGGTGTGGACGTGCGACTTTAGCTACGACTATGTGAAGATCAATGCGGATTACCGCAGCTAAAAATTGCACTATGAATGACAAATTTGAATACCTGTTAGTTCGTGCTGAGCAGCTGATCTCACGCATCGAGACTATTCTGCCGCAAGCCATGTCCGCGCCCGACTGGAGCGCAGCCGTGGCTTGGCGTTATCGTAAGCGCAGCGCCGGGCATGGCACTATGGAACCTGTGCGGCATATTGGGGCAATGGCGCTGGCAGATTTGCAAGAAATTGATGGACAAAAAGAAAAAATACAGCGCAACACCGAACAGTTTGTTCAAGGCAAAACCGCCAACAATGTGCTGCTCACTGGAGCACGCGGTACGGGTAAAAGTTCATTGATTCGCGCCTGTCTGAACCACTACGCCGCCCAAGGTTTGCGTCTGATTGAGGTGGACAAAGCCGATTTGATAGACCTGCCCGATATCGTGGATGTGGTAAGCGAGCGGCCTGAGAAATTCATTATTTTTTGCGACGATTTGAGCTTTGACGAGGGCGAGAGCTCGTACAAAGCGCTTAAATCAGTGCTGGATGGTTCTGTGGCTGCCAGCACCCCTAATGTGCTGATCTACGCCACCAGTAATCGCCGCCATCTGTTGCCCGAATACATGTCGGAAAACTTGACTTACAAGCACACCAGCGATGGCGAGGTGCATCCCGGCGAGGGCGTGGAGGAGAAAATTTCGCTCTCCGAGCGCTTTGGCCTGTGGGTCAGTTTTTACCCCTTCAGTCAAGACGAGTATCTAGCCATTGTGATTCAGTGGCTCACTTCTTTTGGGGTGTCAGAGGTGGTCGCGCAAGCGGCCAAGCCTGAGTCCTTGGTATGGTCGCTAGAGCGCGGCTCGCGCAGCGGGCGCGTGGCCTACCAGTTTGCACGAGATTTTGCGGGGCGGCGTTTGGCTTGATTCGCGTTTTGCTGCGGCTTAGTCCGCATCTGAAACCCTCGGTTAGCACAACATCTTTATGGCATCAGCTACCTCAATTGTTTTGCATGCTGACAGCCACTTACCACGCACAGGCGGTTCACAACGCAAAATCGTGGAAGTGGCCGTAGGTATACTAATTCGCCCTGACGGCGCATTTTTGCTTACTACTCGACCAGTAGACAAGGTTTATGCGGGTTACTGGGAGTTTCCCGGAGGCAAGTTGGAGAAGGGTGAGTCGGTGGAGCAGGCCTTGCGCCGTGAGTTAATCGAAGAAATAGGCCTAGAAATCGGTCGCCAACCAGGCGATGTGCAGCGTTGGAAAACTGAGATCGTTGATTATCCCCATGCCTTAGTGCGCCTGAATTTTTGTAAAATTTACAACTGGGCGGGCGAACTCACGATGCACGAGGGTCAAACATCTGCTTGGCAGCAACTGCCTGTGACGGTAGCGCCCATTTTGCCGGGCACCCTACCGGTGTTGGCTTGGTTTGAGGCAGAGCGCGGATAGCTTCCTTGCTTGCGTCAATGCAGCACGCGTTCCTGTGGGTCATCTATTGCATCGGGTGGTGCTTGGGAGGCCATGCGAAAGCTTTCGCTTGCCCAAGCACCAAAGTCGTGATTTTTACAGCGCTGACTGCAAAAGGGGCGGTAGGGATTCGTGCTGGCGTAAACGCTCTCACCTTTGCAGCCAGGGCATGTGACGATTGTGGCGCGAAACGCTGGTGATGCGGTGGTGTCTGGCATACGGCTAAGCGCACAGAGCGATTTCAAAACTAGCGTCTTCGTTGCTGGCGCTCAGATGGTCTTGGGCATCTTGGCGCATCAGGCGTACCGATAAAATCAGGCGGTTGCCACTGATTTCAGGAATCAAACCAGAGGCTTGGTCGATGCGAAGACGCAGTAAATTAAATATACGCCCCTGGGGCAAATTTTGCTGGTATTGCCCCAGCGGTGCGACGACTTTTTGAGAAATACCGGAGTCTCTTAACATCTTCATCAGCAAGTTGATAGAGTCAGCCAACGGTGCTAGCACCGAAGCCCAGCGGCGTAGGTCGATTTGACGTATTTGTGGACTGCGTTGCTGCCAAGCGTAATAGGCGGGTAGATCAAACTCGCAAGTACCACCTGGAATCCCCATGCGGCTGCGGATACTCATGAGAAAGTCGTTCTCGGTGAGGGACTGTCCAGCTTTGCCCGGCAAACCACTCAACGCAGTGAAGCATCCGTCGATTTGTACGATAACTTTATCTAATACTTCTTCAGCAATGGCAGGGTTACCACGGTAGCTGTTGAGTATGTGTTTTTGCTTATCCAAGTCACGCAGCACATCGGACTTTAAATCTGCGCGTGCACCTACATCCATAACTTCAAAAATAGTGGTCAGCGCATAATGGTGGTCAAGCGAAGTTTCACGAGAAATCAGGTTGGAGAGTCGGGAAAACAGATGTTCGAGCCGCAAAAAAGTGCGGGTACGTTCGTTAAAAGGGTATTCGTAGAGAATCACAACGCGTCCAAGAGCCAAAAATGCATGCCCGCAATCATAGCCCGAAGTGGTCAATAATTAACTGCACGCTGTATGCGAGCTGCGACAAAGTAACGCTGTCGTTTGCGATGACAATATCTGCCGCAGCTAGGCGCTGCTGTCTGGGGGCTTGTTGGGTGATAGTTCGTTGAATTTGCTCCAATGTCCAGCTGTTGGATTGTGGCCTGGCCAATACCCGCTGGATTTGCGTTGCTTCGGAGCAGTCAACAACTAAAACGTAGTCGAGTTTACGTCCCCAAATACCGCCTTCCACCAGTAAGGGAATATCATGGACGACCAATCGAGATTTTGCAGATAGAACTGCATTGTTAACGCCGAGCCCCACCAAAGGGTGAATAATGGCTTCCAGTCGACGCTTGGCCTTGGCATCTGAAAATACCAATGCTCGCATGGCAGCACGATCCATCGCACCGGTGTTGTCGATCATGGCATCGCCAAATACAGTACGAATCGCTTCTATTGCTGCGCCTCCGGCCGCCGTGGTAGCACGGGAAAGCGCATCTGCATCGATCACATCCGCTCCACGTTCTGCAAACATGGCCGCTACAGTACTCTTGCCGCAGCCTATGCCTCCAGTGAGTCCCAAGCAAATAGGCGACTTCATAGAAGATTCATAATCCAACAAAGCGTTGCATAGCCGCGGGGCCAAATACCAAGGCAGTGAACCCCGCACCTGCTAAAAATGGGCCAAAAGGCACATAACCCCCTTCCCTGAGATTCGATGACACCTTCATCGCAATTCCTACGACAGCACCGATGACGGAGGCCATCAAAATGATCGGAATGAGTGCTTGCCATCCAAACCATGCGCCCAAGGCCGCAAAAAGCTTGAAATCGCCAAAGCCCATACCCTCTTTGCCGGTGGTCAACTTGAAAAGCCAATAAACCAACCATAAAGACATATAACCGGCTACTGCGCCCCACAGCGAAGCCGTGAGCGTAATGCTGGTATTCCAACGCAAAGCCACAGCAATCAGTCCGGCCCAAAGTAGCGGTAGAGTAATGTCATCGGGCAGCAGAGTCGTATCCCAGTCAATGCACGCAAGTGCTAAAAGTGCGGCACTGAAGCCACACCAAACAAATGTGGGCATACTCAAGCCCCAGCGATGGGCGCAGAAAGCAAATATAGTTCCAGTCAGCAGCTCTACGCTTGGGTAACGCCATCCAAAATGATGACCACAGGAGGAGCATTTGCCGCGTAAAAACAAAAAACTCATAACCGGAATGTTTTCATACCAGCGGATCATGTGGCCACAATGGCTGCAACGTGAGCGAGGCTCTAAAAGATTAAAAGGCGTTTGTTCGGGTACTTCTGTCTCGGAGTATTCTGCGCATTCGACCTCCCACTGCCTTTCCATCATTTTGGGAAGTCGATAGATCACTACATTGAGAAAACTACCGATTAAGAGGCCGAAAAGACCAACAATGATCACTTCCAACATGCTTAAACCACTTGTCCGAG
>JANOYR010000217.1:0-2053 GCA_031428975.1 Polaromonas sp.
GGCGGGCGGCTGAGGGGCATAGCCAAGAGGCTTTGGGGTATCCCTGAGTTTTTTGTCTTGTGCGCTCCTATGCTTGGCTTGGACAACTCCGCGGCTGTCCTCCGGCCTTTGGCCTCCCCCTTTATGCCGCTGCGTTGTCCAAGCCAAGCACAGGAGCTGTGAAATGGGTGGGTGAGCGGTGGTCGAACACCCGCACGCCGAGAAAATAGTGTCTGCGCCAGCAATGAATCGTCCACAAACCTAACGGCTCATGCCGGTGGTGCTGCCTTAGCGCAGCGGCATAAAGGGGGAGGCCAAAGGCCGGAGGACAGCCGCGGAGCTAAGGCTGCGACGCCGACATGAGCCTGTACAAAACCAAATCCTACGCCTAACCAAAGCAGCAAATCACCCAGCGCCGCAAAAAAGCACAAAATCGCTTAGGATGACGCAAAACTACCCAGCTACCTTGCACTAATCCTCCCAACCGAAAGACAAACCATGCACTCCACCATTGATCTAACCAGCCAAGACGGCAGCAAAATCCCCGCTTATGTGGCGCGTCCGCAGGGCATTCCGCGTGCGGCGGTGGTCGTTTTGCAAGAAATCTTTGGGGTCAATAGCCATATCAAAGCAGTGGCTGACGGGTACGCCGCTGCGGGCTACTATGCAGTAGCGCCGCATATGTTTCACCGTGTGCAAGCGGGCGTGGATTTGGGCTACACCGATGCCGACATGCAAGCTGCATTTGCACTCAAAGGCGCATCCGAACAAATCAAAGACAAGCTCATGCAAGACATTCAAGCGGCTATTAACCACGCCAGCGGCTTGGTGGCGGGCAGCGAGACGGGCGGTAAGGTGGCGGTTACTGGGTTTTGCTGGGGCGGCTTGCTCACCTGGCGTGCAGCCTCACAGCTGAGCGGCGTGGCTGCCGCCGTGCCTTATTACGGCGGCGGCATGCACCACGAGCTGGGCGCGGCTCTGCGCTGCCCCACCATGGCGCACTTGAGCGACAACGACAGCTACCTGCCCATGGATGGCGTGGCTGCGTTGCAAGCGGCGCACCCCGAGGTGCAAGTGCACCTCTACAGCGCCCACCACGGCTTTAACTGCGACCAACGCGGCTCTTACCAAGCCGAAGCCGCCGCCCTGGCCAAACAGCGCACGCTGGACTTTTTGGCTGTGCATTTGAGGTAAAAATATGACAAAAATGCCCAATGTCACCGTCATAGCGTCATATAGCGCTATTATTTTAGGACTGTTTTTGGGCGTGTGCAGTGCGTCTGCTAGCGCTGCTGACTACACCGGCCCGCTGTTTGATGCGCACCTGCATTACAACGACGAGGCGCAGGCCGCCCACCCTTTGCCCGATGTATTGCAGCGCATGAAAAGCAGCGGGGTCAAAGCCATTGTGGCCAACTCCCGCCCCAACGACGGCACGAAATCATTGGCCGCTGCCAAGCAGCAAACCGCAGCGGCGGGCGTATCGGTCGTGCCCTTTATTCGCCTGTACCGCAACCGAGCCGACTACAGCGGCTGGTTCAATGACGAAAGCATTTACGACATGGTGCTGGCCGAGCTGGCCAAAGGCACCGAAGCTGGCGCATACCAAGGCATTGGCGAGTTTCATTTGTACGACAGCGCCAACGCCAATGGCGCGGTGGCCAAAAAGCTCATGGCCTTGGCAGAGAGCAAAAACCTGGCCGTGCTCGCCCACGTAGACGACGTGGCCATAGACCTGCTGATGGCCAACACGCCCAGCAAAGGCGCTAAAACCAAGCTGATTTGGGCCCACACTGGCATTGGCGGCGCCAGCGTGGCGCGGGTGCGCGAGCTGATGCGCAAATACCCATTGCTGGTGGGCGAACTGTCTTACCGCCCGGGGCTTACCTGCCCCAACGGTGACAAAGGCGACAAGCTCTGCCCCGAGTGGCGCGCCCTGTTTCTTGAAATGCCCACGCGCTTTGTGATGGGGTCTGACACATGGGTCAACCAGCGCTGGCAATATTACGAAGACCTGATGAAGGGCTACCGCGCATGGCTGGGTGAGCTGCCCCCCGCCGTGGCGCAGCAAATC
>JANOYR010000218.1:0-25316 GCA_031428975.1 Polaromonas sp.
GGGCAGGGGCAAACCACACAGCGCATAGACTTGCAGGTCAAACTGGCTCACATCGCAAGCATCCATGCTGTAGTGGCCGCTGTTGTGGGGGCGCGGTGCCATCTCGTTGACCACCAAGCTGCCATCGTCCATGGCGAAAAATTCCACGCACAGCACGCCAATGTAGTTCAATTCATTTGCTATATTTTTAGCAGCTAATAATGCCGATTTGACGGTGACATTGGCCAAATTTTCTTTCAATCCGACGGGCAACAGCTGCTGCGCAAGCGCTGGACTGGCGCTGTCGGCGGTCAAGTCAGCGTAGACCTCGGTCACCGCCAAAATGCCGTCTCTGTGAATATTGCACTGCACCGGCAGGTTGACCACCGCGCCATCGGCACCGCGCGCCACCACCACTGAGATTTCGGCGGCAATGGGCATCATTTTTTCTAACACGCAGGCCACTTGTTTGAGCTGTCCCCAAGCTGCCAGCAACTGCGCCCGGTTGGCCACGCGCACCTGCCCCTTGCCGTCGTAGCCCATGCGGGCCGTTTTAAGAACACCGGGGAGCAAATCGTCGGTCACTTTGGCCAGATCGGCCTCGGATTCAAGCACGCGGTAGGGCGCGGGCATGACGGGTTGGGCCTGCCCAGCGGCCTTGGCCGCAAGCGCTGCCTGCACAAAATGCGCTTTTTCCAAGATACGGTCTTGCGCAATGGCCACCGAATCGGCATGGGGCGCAACGGGGCGGTGCGCCCCCAATGTGTGCAACGCAGGGGCGGGCACGTTTTCAAACTCGGTGGTAATCGCCGCACAGCGCTGCATCAGCTGGGCTAATCCCTGCTCGTCGTCATACGCAGTTTGAATATGGTAGTGGCTCACCCGCCCAGCGGGGCTGGCCGTATCGGGGTCAAGCACCGCGGTGAAATAGCCCATGCGCTGCGCCGCCTGCACAAACATGCG
This sequence comes from Polaromonas sp., assembly GCA_031428975.1. GTDB lineage: Bacteria > Pseudomonadota > Gammaproteobacteria > Burkholderiales > Burkholderiaceae_C > JAAFIP01. Next base: position 943 of record JANOYR010000218.1, read on the forward strand.
CCCCAGCTGGCCACCGCCCATCACCCCCAGCGTAGTTTGTTGGCCATTGGCTTGGGTGTCGCCTGGGTAAAGGGGTTTTTGCATGGTTGTTATTTTGGTGGGTGAATGGGGGGTTTAAATTCCGAACTACAGAACTGCCGGACGCAGAGGACGCAAAAGTTACGCCAACGGCAACACACTAGCAGTAGCTGCAGCCGTCTGCGCCGCCCGATAAGCGTCCAGTTTAGCCGCCAGCGACGCATCGGAGCGGGCCAGCATGGCCACGGCAAACAGCGCGGCGTTGGCTGCGCCAGCAGCGCCAATGGCAAAGGTAGCCACGGGCACGCCCTTGGGCATTTGTACAATGGAATACAGCGAATCTTGGCCGCTCAGGTGTTTGGAAGCCACGGGCACACCCAGCACCGGCACGGTGGTCAGGGCCGCCACCATGCCCGGCAAATGCGCTGCGCCGCCCGCGCCCGCAATGATGGCCTGCAAACCACGCCCCGCCGCCGCTTGGGCATAGGCAAACATGGCATCCGGCATGCGGTGCGCCGAGACCACACGCGCCTCGTGCGGCACGCCAAATTCGGTCAAAATGTGCACCGCGTGTTGCATGGTGTCCCAGTCAGACGCTGAGCCCATGATGATGCCGATGTGGATGGTTTGCATGGTGTGGCGTTTTGCAGGGCGCAGCAATGGAATGGTTAGGGAAGCATTTGATTTTATCCCAGCAGCAAAGCGAAAGAATTGCGAGACAATACTTGCCAGATTATTCACTTTTTCACAGCCCCCATGATCGACGTCACCGTAGCCAATTTTCAAGCCGAAGTCATTGAAGCGTCTTCGCAAATACCCGTTTTGATTGACTTTTGGGCCCCTTGGTGTGGGCCTTGCAAAGTGATTGGGCCGCTTTTGGAGAAAATTGAGGCTGATTACGGTGGGCGCTTTCAACTGGTTAAAATTGACTCTGACCAAGAGCAGCAGTTGGGCGCAGCCTTTGGGATTCGCAGCATTCCCACTTGTATTTTGATGGTGGACGGCAAGCCCGTAGATGGTTTTCAGGGGGCGCTGCCCGAGAGCAAGATCAAAGAGTTTTTAGACAAACACCTGCCGCCCGCGCTTGAAGCAGAGCCAGAACCCGAATTAGCCCCAGAACCAGAAGCGGGCTCGCCCGACGCACTGGCCATGCTGCGCGCTGCGGTGGAAAACGACCCGACCAACGACGCAACACGCTTTCACTATGTCAAGGCCTTGCTGCAAGTGGGCGCACTGGACGACGCAAAAGTGGCCTTTGCACCGGTCATCGCCAAAACGGGCCTAGACCGCAAACTGGACGCACTTCAGCGCTGGATGAACGCTATAGATACTGTAGCTGCATATGACGATATTACCGCGACATTGGGCAAAATAAACGCTGATATTGCAGCCAACAAACGGGATTTTGCAGCCCGCTACCAATTGGCACAAATCCACATGGTGGGCCAGAACTGGACGGCGGCCATGGACGAGCTTATGGATATTTTGATGCGCGACAAGACTTGGGATTCCGACAAAGCCCGCAAAACGTACATCGCCATTCTAGAAATCATCGAGCCCCCGCCCGTGAAAGTAGCCGACGGGCAGATTCCGCCCGTTGACCCTGTAGTGGCGACCTACCGCAGACGCTTGTCTAGCGTGATATTGAGCTAATTCGGCAAGTAAACCGAGGCAGTTTCTGCCGAGCCACCATTTACCGCGTGAGTGAGACCACGCGATCAGCCGCCACCGTTACCCGCAGCTCCACCAGCTCCCCGCCCACCCGCAGGGGCGGAAAAGCCACCGCGTCTACCGCAATGGGGGCGCTGCCCGCCTTGATGGCAGGCACAGAAGACTTGGCCGTTTTATCGCCCCCACTGGGCAAGGCGGCACTGCCATTGCAGCTAGACAAGATAGCTGGGCTGCTCACGCGCACTTGTTTAACGCTGCCTAACGCCGCTTTGTCCGAGGCTTTCACAGCCTTGCCCGCAGCATCCAAAAGCTCAATCCCGCGCGTTTGCGGAGCCCAGCGCTGCTCTGCGTCTAAGCGGCCAGCCAAAATGCACATCGGCTCGGCAGACTGCACAGGATTGGCCGCCAATGTGACACCCACAGCGCCCATGCTGCACAGCACCACTAAAGCGTAAGAAGAAATGGCTTTGAACGGCAAAATGTTGCCCAAATAATTGCGCATAGAACCTCCAAGTTCAGCAGTGCAGCCCCGATGGCCACACGATGGTGCAAAGTTTAGCCCTGCCTTTTGGCTTTGAACATCCCATGAATATGTGCTTTGGCTGCCAATTACGGCATTTTTTGGCACTTAGCGGGTAAGTATCTGTAACACCTCGCGGTATTTGGCGGCAGTTTTCTCCATTACCTCGGGCGGCAAAGCGGGTGCGGGAGCAGTTTTGTTCCACGCTTGTCCGTTGATTTGCGCGGCCTCTAGCCAATCGCGCAAAAACTGCTTGTCGTAACTGGGCGGATTTTTACCCGCGTGAAAGGCCGCTTCATAGCCATCGGCAGGCCAAAAGCGCGAGCTGTCAGGCGTGAGCACCTCGTCCATCAAGGTCAGCGTGCCGTCGGCATCCAAGCCAAACTCAAACTTGGTGTCGGCAATGATCACGCCCCGGGTGAGCGCATAGGCGGCTGCTTCTTGGTAAAGTTGGATGCTTAGCGCTCTTATTTGCGTAGCAAGCTTTACCCCCACGACAGTGACAACTTGCTCAAAACTTATATTTTCATCATGCTCGCCCACCGCCGCTTTGGCCGCTGGGGTGAAAATGGGTTCGGGCAGTTTCGAGGCGTTTTGCAGCCCCGCTGGAAGCGCCACGCCGCACACCGTTTGGTGCATTTGGTATTCGGCCCAGCCACTACCGGCCAAATAACCGCGCACCACCGCCTCTACTGGCAAAGGCGTGAGGCGCTTAACCAGCATGGCGCGGCCCGCGATTTGCGGTTTTTCAGCGTCTGACACCACGCTTTCGGGCGCATCGCCCGTGAGGTGGTTGGGGCAGACATGCGCGAGTAAACCAAACCAAAACAACGCCATTTGCGTCAGCAACGCCCCCTTGCCCGCAATCGGCTCGCCCATGATCACGTCATAGGCGCTGATTCGGTCGCTGGCCAACATCAAAATACGGTCTGTGCCCACGGCATAGTTGTCGCGAACTTTGCCTCGGGCTAAGAGGGGCAGGCTGGTCAGGGCAGAAGTGTGCAGGGCGGTAGACATGGGCATAGATGTGCTGGAAATAACAAAGCCCGCCGTGGGCACGGCGGGCTTTGTATTATCGCCGCGCTGGCAACATGCTTGTATGCAGTGGCGCTGGGCCCTGCTTGGCGCTCAATGCACCACTTGCGCCAAAGCCCCCGCAGCATACTGCTGGGCCACCACCTGCAGGCTGTGGCCTTTGATCTTGCTGCCTTGGCCTTCACAGCCGAATTGTTGGTAGCGCTGTTTACAGATTTGCTTGGCGGCTTCGCGGGCGGGTTTTAGCCATTCTCGGGCATCGAATTTTTCGGGGTTTTCAAACAAGAATTGGCGCACGGCGGCGGTCATTGCCAAGCGGATGTCGGTGTCGATGTTAATCTTGCGCACACCGAATTTAATGGCTTTTTGGATTTCTTCTACGGGCACGCCATAGGTTTCTTTCATGTTGCCGCCAAACTGGCGAATCGTGGCCAACAGGTCTTGGGGCACGCTGCTCGATCCGTGCATCACCAAATGGGTGTTGGGGATGCGGCGGTTGATTTCCATGATGCGGTCAATCGCCAAAATGTCGCCCGTGGGCTTGCGGGTGAATTTGTAGGCGCCGTGGCTGGTGCCAATGGCAATGGCCAATGCATCGAGCTGGGTGCGTTTGACAAAATCGGCCGCTTGCTCGGGGTCGGTTAAAAGCTGTTCGCGGGTCATCACGGCGTCGGTGCCATGGCCGTCTTCTTTGTCGCCTTGCATGGTCTCCAAGCTGCCTAAGCAGCCCAATTCGCCTTCTACCGTCACGCCGGTTTTGTGCGCCATATCGACCACTTTACGGGTCACTTCAATGTTGTATTCGTAGCTGGCAATGGTTTTGCCGTCGGCCTCTAGGCTGCCGTCCATCATCACCGAGCTAAAGCCCAAGTCAATCGCACCTTGGCACACGCCCGGGTTTTGGCCATGGTCTTGGTGCATCACCAGTGGAATATGCGGGTATTGCTCAATGGCAGCGCTGATCAGGTGCTTGATGAAGGCTTCGCCTGCGTATTTGCGTGCGCCAGCGCTGGCTTGCAAGATCACGGGTGCGCCCACCTCGTCGGCAGCCATCATCACGGCCTGCACTTGCTCTAAATTGTTGACATTGAAAGCGGGAATGCCATAGCCGTGGACGGCGGCGTGGTCGAGCAATTCGCGCATGGAGACGAGGGCCATAGAAAACTCCTGAATATTTGGTAACCGGTTGGTAACTTTGCGCAATTTTACCTTCCTTAAACCCTACAAAATAGCAAAACGCCATTACGCTTGCCCGTCTAGTCTTTTGCTTTCTATATTTATGCGCCCTCCTTTGTCGCGGCTTATCGCGATTTACACCCCTTTATTACAAGCCACGGCACTGATGCTGGCGCTGCTAATAGCATGGGATGCGACGGGGCTAGACCCTGTTTTGGCGCAGGCTTTTGGCAATGCGCAGGGCTTTGCTTTGCGCGAGAATTTTTGGACCACGCAAGTTTTTCACCGAGGTGCGCGCAATGCGGGCTGGCTGGTCGTGCTGGCTTTGCTGGTCAATATTTGGTGGCCTTTGGGTGCTTTTAAATCCACCACGCGCTCCGAGCGGGTGCGCTGTCTCGTGAGTGTGTTTGCCTGTTTGCTGCTGGTATTGGTGTTTCGACGCTACAGCAGCAGCAGCTGCCCCTGGGATTTGGCCGCTTTTGGCGGCGCGGGCACTGGCGGGGGCGCATGGGTGTCGCACTGGAACTGGTGGTTGACCGATGGCGGGCCCGGCAAGTGCTTTCCCAGCGGCCATGCCTCAGCGGGGTTTGCCTTTATTGCCGTATTTTTTACATTAAATAGGCATAATGTCACTGTCGCTAGGTCATCAGCCGCTATTATTTTAGTAGCTGGTTTGTTTTTTGGCCTGATCCAGCAAATGCGGGGAGCGCATTTTTTAAGCCACACCTTGTGGACGGGCTTTACCTGCTGGAGTCTGTGCCTTGCCATTGACATGGCCGCTGGCTGGCGCGAACTGCGCCAGCCAATTGGCAGCGCTCAAGCGACCTGACAAATCTTCAGCATATTGGTGCCGCCGGGTGCGCCCATAGGTTCGCCGCAGGTGATGGCGTAAATATCCCCCGTTTTGACAATGCCGCGCTTTTTGAGGTGGTTTTCGGCTTGCACCAGCGCACTGTCGCGGTCCACGCTGGTGGGCATGAGCAGGGGGCGCACGTTGCGGTAAATCGCCATTTTGCGCTGTGTGCCCACTTTGGGGGTGAGTGCATAAATCGGCACATGGATGCGGTGGCGGCTCATCCACAGGGGCGTAGAACCACTGTCGGTGAGCGCCACAATGGCTTTGCAGCCCAAGTGGTGGGCGGTAAACAACGCGCCCATGGCGATCGATTGGTCAATGCGGTTGAAGCTTTGCCCCGTGAAATCCGCATCGAGCTTGACATCTTCTGCCGCTTCGGCCGCTTCGCAAATATGGCTCATTTGCTTGACGGTTTCTAGCGGGTATTTGCCAGAAGCTGTCTCAGCCGACAGCATCACCGCATCGGTGCCGTCCAACACGGCATTGGCCACATCGCTCACCTCGGCGCGGGTGGGCACGGGGGCAGTGATCATGCTTTCCATCATTTGGGTGGCGGTGATGGCGAATTTATCCATGGCTCTGGCCATTTTGATCATGCGTTTTTGCAAAGCGGGCACTGCAGCATTGCCCACTTCTACTGCCAAGTCACCGCGCGCCACCATGATGCCGTCGCTGGCTTTCAAAATGGCTTCTAGGTTGGGAATGGCCTCGGCGCGTTCGATTTTGGCAATCAAACCGGGTTTGTGTTTGTATTCAGCTCCGGCCACATTGCACAGTTGGCGCGCCATTTCCATGTCGGTAGCGTTTTTGGGGAAACTCACCGCCACGTAGTCGGCTTGGAAGCTCATGGCGGTTTTGATGTCGTCCATGTCTTTGGCCGTGAGCGCGGGAGCAGTCAGGCCGCCGCCTTGCTTGTTAATGCCTTTGTTGTTACTCAGCTCGCCGCCGATTTTTACGGTGGTGTGGATGGCTTCGCCTTTCACCGCATCGACGGTGAGCACAATCAGGCCGTCGTTGAGCAAAAGCACGTCGCCGGCTTTCAGGTCGCGCGGCAGCTCTTTGTAATCGAGGCCCACGGCATCCACGTCGCCCAGCGCTTCGCGTTCACTGTCGAGGATGAATTTAGCGCCGTCCACCAGCATGACTTTGCCTTCAGCAAACTTGCCCACCCGGATTTTGGGGCCTTGCAGGTCGGCCATGATGGCGATTTCGCGGCCAGTGCGGCGGGCGGCTTCGCGCACCATGGCGGCGCGGTCGATGTGGTCTTGGGCTTTGCCGTGGCTGAAGTTCAGGCGCACCACGCTGACTTTGGCATTGATCATGGCTTCGAGCATTTCGATGCTGGTGATCGCAGGGCCTAAAGTGGCGACGATTTTGGTGGCGTGGCGGGGAACGCGTTCTTCTTGCATGGTGTCTTTTTGTGGAGTAGTGGTCACGCGGATTGCGTTACTTCGTTTCATTGTCTCAGAAAGGCGGTTACATGTCAGTAACGAATACACTTCGCGTGCTGGGTGCGTTTGGCAGGACTTAGGTGACCAAAGGTTCTAGCCGCGCCAGCACTTCATCAATCACAAATTGCGGCGCACGTTCCACCCATTGGCCACCGCGCTCGCCCAGAGAAATCGTGCGGGGTTGGTTGCAAATCACCACGCCCTGCGTTTGCAAGCCGCTGCCCATCAGGCTCGCCGCAAACCCAGCGCTTCTGGCCAATGTGACGCCTTGGCTGATCGGCAGCACAATGGTCAGGGTGTCGTCTGCGGGCGAAACCACAAACAAAGGCCGGCGGCCCGCTTGTTCACGGCCTTTGATGGGGTTGAGGTCGGCCATCACAATGTCGCCACGCACTGGTTTTTTCATGGCTTAAAACGCCTGCTCAGAAGCAAGCTCAGGCGCATTGAGCCACTCAGCATCAACGGGCAGTTGCAACTTTTTATGCTCGCGCGCCAGTTGCGCCAAGGTGTAGCGCGGTTTCACCGGCTCAATAAGCAGAGCCCCGCCCTGCAACTTAAACGTCACGTCATGCCCCGCCTCAAGCCCCATTAAGCCCAAGAGCGCCTTAGGAATGGGCAGCGCAACAGATCCGCCCCAGTTTCGCAATGTAGCTGTGTTCATGGATTGAGCATATCACAAAAGTGATATTTTATGAGTGATGTCTAATCACTCCGGTGCGAAGCGGTTTTTCCACTTATTTTTTGTACGCATTCACAACCGTTCTAGTTACAGTTTCCAATACTTTCAATATTGATTCTTTAGAAGCTGTGTCTGCATCGGAAGACTCGCCTGAAGAATCATCCTTCGATGATTGACCACCATAAAAATGCTTGCGAATATCATTGAGCGAGTCCGTAACCAACTTCATATCGTCGTAAATCTGTGCTTGGTGATAAGTGAATATAAGGATGTCTATTCGGCGCACCTCTTGATTCAGCACATCAACTTTTGCTTGGGCAGAAATTCTAGCCCTGTGTGAATAAGCAAGCGCAAATATTAACAATACTCCAACCGTGAAACGCACCCAACCTTGTAGCCATTTATCAGAGTGGTCTACTTCCCCAATTAGCCGAAGTACCGCCGACAAGAAGTCTGCTACAGCATTTCTTTGATTTTTTTCACATGAGCTATGTGAGTTGGCCGGAGACGATACGCCGTTATTATAGACACAGTAAACAGGCCTGCTGGCCTCAGCGGTAGGTTGCAGGTTAACCACCACGCTTTGCTTTTGTTTTTGGCTTACTCCTGAGGTGATAGTCGAACTCACTGAATTGCTTGCGCTGCCGGCTGGTGTCACGCTTAGCGTTGGCGTAAGCCCCAACGCAATTGGGAGCAACTCGCTTTTAGCTACCGATATGATTCGATCGTCTAAGCTTTTCCCACCAGATGTCGATACGAATTGAAAGTACAGGGCTGAGGCATAAGCAACCAGCAGGAACAGGCACAGATAAAACGCGCACAATAACCATATATGAATTGCTACTGCGGCATCAAGCTGTTTTTGGATAGTATTTCGAAAAGAGAGAATACCAGCTGGTTTCCCGTTCAAAGCTGCTTTTGCGTATGCTTTCAAGTCTGCACTAAATGACGTCGCCGCAGCCGCACGTTTTGACTTGTTCTCTTCTTTTAACTCTTCCGTTTCCCGCCTCTCCTTTTCCAACTTCTCGCCTTCAATGTCTACGGACTGTTTTGTGCCGCTTTCCGGCCTGAATCCGTCTGTCTCTTTATCGTATTGTTCAAAAGCAGTATTGTTGCCCCTAAAAGCATTTTCAGCAGTCAACCATTTAAAAGGGAAATATTCGTTTGCGCTAGGAAACTTGATGCTTTCGCCCTTATAAGCACTCCCTTTTACACAACTTCTAAGCTCTATGTTACGGAATTTTGTTCTATCAAATGAAAAAACGTTGTCAAATGTGCACCCAGTAAAAACGCAATCCTCTAGTCCACCACCGGTATAAACGCATTGACTGAATGTACAGCCTAGAAAATTAACGCCTACAAAAGTACATCTTTTAAATCCAATTTCTCTAAAGTTGCAATTTTGGAATTCGACACCTGAAATCTTGCAATCAGAAAATTCTCCATCGTTAAAATCTATTTCGCTAAAGTATGGCTTGTCAAGTAATTTAGAAACCTGACAATTAAGAAATTTTGTTTTGAAGACTGTAAGCCTTTTTGACGCAATACCCTCAAAAACAGTACGACTAAAGTCGACCAGGGAAAAGGTAACGTCAGAGCCAATATCTCTTTTTACTATATTTCCATTAGGCGTAGTCGAGGTCGGCTCGCTTAAAGTGCTAAATTCAAATGATTCGCTAACTAGCGGTGTATTTGCCGATTTGAAAAGTTCAGACCAATTATTCATTCTCCCCCCTTTTTTTAAGCCTCAGCGCGGTCTACCTTATTGTGTTTGCTGTTGTTTCGCCAGTGCGTCAAATCGAGTAATCATGTCTTGAAGTAAGTCTGCATGGCGTGATTTCGCATCCACTGTTGTTTGACTAATAGTTACTTCCTTCTTTGTGGCAAATTTTTGCGCTGTAAGGTATTCTTCTTTATTACGCAACTCCTTCTCCTCCAATACAAGTGATGCTAAGCGTGCATTGTCTATAGAGCTAATCTTTTCTTTCCCAATTTCGCTCTGTCGATTTTGAATTGCAGATAGTTGAATATTGATAGCATTCAAAGTATCGATATTTGTTTCTAGCGTATTTTTAGCATCCTGCAAATCCTTTAGCGCTTTTGTGTGCTCGACGAGCTGGCGTACACGACTTGCTCTAACGTCTGTTAAGTTGTTATCAAGCTGATCCAAAACGTCCTTTGTAGCTTGACGTGCTCTAGCCTTATCGTCTTCCCGTGACTTCTCCGCTACAAGTTTGCGAATTTCATTTAAAAATAAACTGGGAGAAATGGGAAATATTATGTTCTGCCTTGTGAAATGGTTAGCTGAATGACCATCGTATTCACCTACTAAAAATAACTGGAAAAGATTTTGCACATCTTGGCTGTAATAAATGCGAACATCGAAAGGCTCGAATAATTTCATAAAAAGAAAGGCGGCCAACAAAAAACCCTGAAAAGAAAAAATAATCCACCGTATGGTTTGCGAAGCGCTGGTGTCTTTGATTTCGCTTTGGTAAACATCTAGTCTAGATGCCAAAGAGTTGGCGTTGTGCGTTATGCCGTATTTATCACGCAACAGAGCGTCTTGTCTCTTCGCACGTGCTTCATTGAATCGGTCTAGCTCTTGTTTCGCCGCATTGAATGGCTCACGTGCTGTTGCTTCATCGCGCCTCAGTTGCTCAGATAAGTTGCTAATTTTCTTGCGTGCATCATCTGCTATTTTTCTTTGCTCTTCTGCAATGGGCCCGACTCCTGCTTTTTTAGACCCCCCAGTTCCGTCAACCTCATTTAACCGCTTACGCTCAGTTTCAGCCAATAGCTCTTCCTGCTCAGTGATAAGCTTAGAAAATCGCCCTGTCGTAGACTTAAGCAGGGCATCTTCTGTAGCCAGTTTATCTTTGAATTTTTGCTCGGTAGCGTCTAATGCTACCGTTCTTTTAATTTCTATCGCAGCTGTAATATCCTTACTAAAAACTGCGATATTGAGCAACGGCGACATAGCAACGATAGACCCAATCGCTAGTGCGACGCGTAATATTACAGAAATCCAAAACTTACCGTTTGCAGTTGCAATGTTAGGCTTCACACGCCCAACCATTGCCTCTTTTACTGCTTCGTTAGGTTCTTTACCTTTGTTTAACGCTACGGTTTTAGGTTGCGGTGGGTCAATATCGACATCATGTAATGGTGCGGTCAAAATTGATATGTCTAAAGTCAAAATGACCACTAGGACTACAACCCCAGCTATGACAGCCGCAGCTCCCTGCCATATAATTTCATCAGATAAATAGGTGGCAGCGTATCCCCAAATAAGCGACTCAACCAATGCCATGATCCACATAATTAGTCTGGCAATGCCGGCCCAGGAGCCGAATGCGCCAGCCGCTAGTGGTTCACCGTAAATTTTGAGGGTTAATGAGTTTAATAGTGACGCTCGAATCATGTTTTCTCCACTTATAACGCGTTATGGACTTAGTGACGCCAAGTATTTGCGCCGCGCTAGGAAATGTGTAGCTTGGGGCTTGGTAACCACATTCCTTTGGTATGTATACTTTATATCACAGGACAATAGCCGAGCATGGCGCTCATTTGAGCGCTTGACAATACGAACAATAACGCCAATACTAAAACCCAATTGAGGATACCTGTATGACTACAACCTATGAAGGCGACATAGTGGCTTGGGCGAACGAGCAGGCCAGACTGATTCGCGCTGGGCAGCTCGACAAGCTTGACCTGATGAACATTGCTGAGGAGATAGAAGACGTGGGCAAAAGCGAAAAACGCGAACTGGCCAGCCGAATGGCTGTTTTGCTCACCCATTTGCTCAAATGGCATTACCAGCCATCCAAACAAAGTCGCAGTTGGGAACGAACAATTAAGGAGCAGCGGCGAAGTATTCACTTGCATCTTGATGAAGTGCCAAGTCTGCGTAAATCTCTCACTAACCAAAACTGGCTTTCTGGAGTGTATTCAGACGCAGTCGCCTAAGCGATCAATGAAACGGGCGAGGACTATTTTCCTGAGGCTTTGCAATGGTCGATACAGGATGCTTTGACCGAGGGCTGGCTACCAACCGCTTCTTAGAGCGCATTTTTTCACTACTGCCTCAATTTGGGCGCAGCAGCCAATCATTGCACCCAGCCCAGCCCCCGCCAAGTGCGCGGCCACCACCACCTCAAAGCCCCAATCGGGTGAATACACCACGGCGCTTTGCCATGCGCGTTCGTGCAGCAGCTTGAGCGCCATGGCGCTGAACAGCACAAAGGACAGCCACTTTACTTTGTTTTTTATAGCAACATATGACCATATGACCATGACATTGGCATGAATAGCTCCTGAAAGTCCGCTGTAGCGCCCCACCTCTGGCCACGCCAGCAAAGCCAGCGTGGTAAGCGGCCAAGCCAGTAGCCAGCCCCAAGCTGCCGATGCTGGCAGGCGTTGCTGGTGGCCCAGCACGGCCAAGGCGGCCAATGCCCCCAAGTTAGCCCACAGGTGGGCGGGGCCGAGGTGCACCAAGGCGCCTGTCCACAGAGTCCAAGGCTTTAAGGCGGCGCAGGTTGCCCAAAAACTTGACCCTATGGCAGTTGACCTTGGCGCTGCTGCTTGCAAGCCCAGCTGTGTGCGCCAAGCCTGCGCATCAAACGACAGGTTTTGCAGCGCCCACGGCTGGGGCAGCAGCGCCACCAGTAAGCACAGCAGGCTTAACGCCGCGCAGGCGATTGGCCATGCGGCTGATGAAGTGCTCGATGTCGTCGACATAGGTGAATACTACTGGAATGACCAAAAGGCTTAAAAAGGTGGAGGTAATTAGGCCGCCAATCACCGCTACCGCCATAGGGGATCGAAAGCTGCCATCGGCTGCGCCCCAGCTGGCCGCAATGGGCAACATGCCTGCGCCCATGGCGATAGTGGTCATGACGATGGGCTGGGCGCGTTTGTGGCATGCATCTAGCAAGGCATCGAGGCGGCTCAACCCGTAGTCACGCCTGGCGACGATAGCGTATTCGACCAGCAAAATCGAGTTTTTGGTGGCCACGCCCATGAGCATGATCAGGCCGATGAGCGACGGCATGGAAAAGGCTTTGTCGGCAATTAAAAGCCCTACGAATGCGCCGCCCAAGGACAATGGCAGCGCGGCCAAAATCGTGACGGGATGCAAAAAGTCTTTGAACAGCAAGACCAAGACAATGTAAATGCACAGCACGCCTGTGAGCATGGCCAAGCCAAAGCTGGCAAACAGCTCGCCCATGACCTCGGCATCGCCCACTTCTACCTTTTTCACGCCTGCAGGCAAGCCCGTGATGCTGGGGAGCTTGTCTACCGCTGCGGTCACGTCGCCCAATGCGCCGCCTGAGAGCTCGATTTCAAAGGTGACATTGCGTGCGCGGTCGTAACGGTCAATTACCGCAGGCCCGCCTGATGCTTCAAAACTGGCCACTTGCCCGAGCATGACAGACCCCTTGAGGCCGCTGACGGTGAGCCGCTCCAATACGCCCAAGTCTTGCCGTGCCTGTGGCGCAAGCCGCACCACGATGGGCACTTGGCGCTGGCTCAAATTGAGCTTGGGCAGGGCGGTGTCGTAGTCGCCCACGGTGGCAATGCGCAGGGTCTCGGCAATGGCGGCACTGCTCACGCCCATGTCGGCTGCCTTGGCAAAGTCGGGCCGCACCGCAATTTCGGGGCGGATCAAGCTGGCGGTGGAGATGATGCTGCCAAGGCCAGGCACGGTGCGCAGGTCTTTTTCTACCGCCAATGCGGCTGTTTGCAAGGCCAGCGGGTCGTCGCCCGTGAGCACCAAAATGTATTTTTCGCCGCTTGCGCCCAAGCCCACCTTGCTGCGCACGCCTGGCAGTTGTACCAGCAGTTCGCGAATACGCTGTTCAATGGGTTGCTTGCGCATGCGCTCGCCGCGCTTAGTGAGCAAAATAGTGAGCGTGGCCTTGCGCGTTTCGGATGCGCCTTGGGGGGCAAAGGGGTCAGAGCCTGCCAGCCCCGCGCCAATGGTGGTGTACACCGACTTCACCTCGGGCACTTTGGCTAGTAGCAGGCGTGCAGCCTCTGCGGTGGCCATGGTTTGCTGCAAGCCAGCGCCGGGTGGTAACTCAAGGTGCACCTGTGTTTGCGAGTTGTCATCCGGCGGAATAAAGCCAGTGGGCAACAGGGGAATCAATGCCACAGAGCCCACAAAAAATGCAGCGGCTGCAAAAATAGTGACTACACGGTGGTGCAAACACCAGGCCGCAGCGCGCATGTACCAACGCATCAAACGGCCGTCTTTGACCTCGTGCGCGACGGGTTTCAAAATATAGGCCGACATCATGGGGGTGAGCACCCGCGCCACCACCAAGGAAAAGAAAATGGCAAACACCGCTGTCCAGCCAAATTGTTTGAAAAATTTGCCTGCAATGCCGCTCATGAAGGCGGTGGGCAAAAACACGGCAATCAAGGTAAAGGTGGTGGCGATTACCGCCAAGCCAATCTCGTCGGCCGCTTGCCGCGCCGCCTCAAGCGGAGTTTTGCCCATGCGCAGGTGGCGCACGATGTTTTCCACCTCCACAATGGCATCGTCCACCAAAATTCCAATGACCAAACTGAGCGCCAGCAGGGTCACCACATTGATTGAAAAGCCCCAAAAATACATGCCAATAAAGGCGGGAATGGCCGACAAAGGCAAGGCCACCGCCGATACAAAGGTAGCACGCCAGTCGCGCAAAAAGAGCCAGACCACCAACACGGCTAACAACGCTCCCTCTAACAACATGCTCAATGAAGCGTGGTATTCCTCCTCAACAGGCTCCACAAAATTAAACGCCTCGGTGAGGGTGATGTGGGGGTTGGCCGCCTTCAGCTCTGCCAAGACTTTTTGCACACCTGCACCCACCTCCACCTCGCTGGCACCCTTGCTGCGCGAGATTTCAAAACCTACCACCGATACGCCATTGAGCAAGGCAGCCGCACGCTGCTCAGCCACGGTGTCACGCACCGTGCCCAGCTGGTCTAGGCGCACGCTGCGTGAACCGTTGGCGCCACCACCTAAGGCAATGGGCAGTGCACCCAGCTCTTGGGCCGTGCGCACGGTGGCAAGGGTGCGAATCGGCTGCTCGGAGCCGCCCAAATCGGTGCGGCCGCCGGCGGCGTCCATCTGCACTTGGCGCAGCTGGCGCGTCACATCGGTGGCGCTGGCGCTGAGCGACTGCATTTTGGCGGGATCGAGCTCGATGCTGACCTCGCGGGTGACACCTCCCACGCGCGATATTGCGCCCACGCCGCGAACGCCCAGCAGTTTGCGGGTAATCGTGTCGTCGACAAAATAACTCAAGGCTTCTGCGTCAAGCTGGCTGGATGCAATGGTGAAGGCCAGCACCGGAGCGCCTGCCAAATTGAGTTTGTTAATCACGGGGTCGCGCACATCCGAAGGGAGCTCTGAGCGCACTTGGGCCACCGCAGAGCGCACTTCGTCGAGCGCCTCTTGCACGGGTTTTTCTAAGCGAAACTCCACGGTCAGGGTGACCACGCCGTCTTGCACTTTGGTGGTCACATGGCGCAGGCCTTGAATGGAGGCCAAAGCATTCTCTATTTTGCGAGCAACCTCTGTCTCCATTTGTGCGGGCGCAGCGCCGGGCAGGCTAGCCACTATGCTGATGGTAGGCAAATCTAGGTCAGGAAAGTTTTGCACTTTCATGGCCTTAAAACTCATGACCCCCGCCAAACACAGCAACACAAACAGCATGACCGCAGGAATGGGGTTCTTAATCGACCAAGTCGAGACGTTCATCATTTACTCCTTATTTAGTAGCTGTAGATGACGGCTGGACGGCGACATTGCTTGTTTTTTCTATTAAATTGACGATTTTGACAGTATCGCCGTCAACCAAGAAGGCTGCGCCACTGGCTACCAGCACATCGCTGGCTTTAAGGCCACTGGTGATCTCGATGGCATCTGCGCTGCGCCTGCCGGTGCTGACCTTGAGGGCGCTGACTTTGTTGGCCGCTCCCACGCGCATGACAAAACTAAAGCCATCGCGCTGCACCACCGCCGCCGCGGGCACCGTGAGCGCCGAGTTGCCCCCCAGGTCAAACTCACCTCGGGCATACATGCCGGCTTTGAGCGCGGGGTGCAGGGGCACATCCACATACACAATGGCTGCACGCGTGCTGGCATCTACCGTGGGGGACACCATGCGTACCTTGCCTTTGAGCGCCTCACTGCCTGCGCTGATGTTGGCGATTTGGCCTTTTTGGATGCGTGCAAGCTCTGCCGAGGTGACTTCTGCACGCCATTCAAGGCGGTTTTGCCGAATCATCCGAAACAGCTCCGTGCCTTGCCCCACCACAGCGCCCAACGTGGCATTGCGTGCGGAGATCGTGCCGTAGTCAGGCGCAAGGAGCTGGGTGTTTTTTAAGCGTATTTGCACCGACTGGAGCATGGCTTGCGCAGATTCCACGCGGGCTTTGGCGGTGGTTTCTGCCGTCATCAACTGGGCGATTTGCTGGGCGCTCATCGCTCCGGTGTTTTGCAGCTCGCGGGCGCGGGCGGCATTGGCGGCGGCTTCTTGGGCGTTGGCCTGCGCCTCGGCTACGCTGGCTCTGGCCTGCGCGGCATCGGCTTGCAGGCTTTCGCTGCCAAAGACGGCTAAAACCTGCCCTTTGCGCACCACATCGCCCACATTCACGCGCACCTCGGTGAGCTTGAGGCCGTTAACTTCAGCGCCAATACTGGCCTCTTGCCAAGCCGCCACGTTGCCGTTGGCCCCAAGTTTGAGGGCTAATTGCGTAGCGACGGGGCTCAAGGTGCTCACCGTGAGGGCGGCCTTGGGAGCGGCCATTTTTGTGTCTTCGGCGGCATGGGTTGTCATGGAATAGGCCGTGAGCAAGGCAGCGCTCAGCGCCAAGAGTACAGCGCCATAGCGTGCAGTTGGTTGGGACAATAGATTTTTCATGCAATTCTTCCTCGGTGCTTCGAATAAATGGGTTTTATGGGGTGGCCACTGGGGGCAAGGCTGCGCCAGCAACGGGCGACCAGCCTCCGCCTACCGCGCGGTACAAACTGATCCACGCAACGATGCGCTCGCGCAGCAGCTGCAGCTCTGTGGTTTGGGCCCACATGGCTGTGCGCCGAGCATCTTCTAGCTCGACCAAGCTGCCCACGCCCGACTTGTAGCGCGCCTGCGCCGCCGCTAGTGATGCACCATAGCCGTTGGCGGCAGCCGCCACATCGGGGGTTCGTGCAGCGGTGTTATCCAGTTGCACCAGCGCCTCTTCTACCTCGCGCACCGCTTGCCGCGCCTTGGCTTGCAGCACGGCAATACTTGCTTCGTAATTGGCTTTGGCAATGTCGATATTCGCTTGGGTTCGCCCGTTGTCAAAAATCGGTAACGTCACCGCGACAGGCCCTAACGACCATGTGGCTCCACTGCCCGACAGGCCGGACTCCACCCGCATCGCACCGATACTGCCTGAGAGGCTGACCACCGGATACCGCCGTGCATCGGCAGAGCGCAAATCAGCCGATGCGGCGGCTACGTCGCGCTGCGCTGCAGCAAGGTCTGGCCGCTGCATCAGCACATGGGCAGGCACCGCCGATGGTGCACCAGAAACTACCAATTCAATAGCAGGATCTGTCCATTTGACTGCGACATTGGCCAATTTTCTCTTTAACTCTGGCTCTGGCATGGCGGTCAGCGCTACCAAACCTTTGATGCCGATTTCACACTCCGCCTTTTTTGCTGCCAAGGTATTGGATGCATCTGCTTTGCTGGCTTGGGCTAGTGCGGCAACCGCTGGCGCGGCAAACCCTGACTTGGCCAAAAGCCCTGTCAGACGAGCGGTTTCTGCACGTGACACTGCGTCGGAGGCAAGCAAATCGACCTGCGCCTGGCACAAACGATAGCTGAAATACTGCGCGGCCAACTCAGCCGCCACCGAAACCCTTGCGTCATGCCATTGCGCTTGGGCAGATTCCAAACGGATGTTTGCGGCTTGGGTATTGGCTGCGGCTGCACCAAACACATCTATTTCCCATGCGGCCTGTAGTCCGCCTTGTAGGGCAGTGGCAGCTGGCTGAAGCGGCGAGGTGACTGCGCGGCTAAGGCCCGCCTGCGCTGTGAGCGATGGCCGGGCAGCGCCGCCCGCAATGACCTGCGCCGCACGCGACTGCGCGACGCGTGCGGCGGCCTGCGCCACACTGGCGCTGTTTTGCTGCGCTGCGGCCATCAGGTCTACCAGCGCGGTATCGTTAAGTGCCGCCCACCACTGCGACAATTGCTGCGTTTTTCCTCCATGGGCTAGTGTTTGCATCGGCGCATACCATTGCGCGGGCAAATTGATGCTGCCCAAGGTGGGCACGGATGTTGGGTGGGCATCCGTGCGTGGCACGCCGCTAGCGCAGCTAGCGAGCGCCAAGGCCAAGCCCAGCGCTGCAAGTGTTCGCACGGGTATAAAAAGTGGCGCTGTCGCCTCAGATTGCATGTTCAATTCTTACTCCTTCATGATTGGCTGCTTTTTGCGCCCGACTGCCTTCTATCCAGCTCTGAATTCACCATCGCCATTGCATACTGCACCAAACGCACACCATGCTGGTCGATGGCTTTGGGGGTGCTAATCACTTCTGGCTTAATGGCCTCGATGACATCTCGGCCTACAAACAAAAAAACCCCCAAAGCCGATATAGAAAACGCCAAACGGTGAATCTCTAGATCCGGTTTTTTTAGCTTGAAATGCCGCTGCAACACCTCTACCAAGGCGATGTGGTTGGGGCGAATACCGTTGTCAATCTCTTGATCCCACAGACCGGTGGGCTCGACCATTTCGCGCATGTGCAGACGGGTGCACAAACGCACCCACTCGTTTTCCTTCAATGGTGCGGTAAAACTGCTAAAAAAACCTTGTAGCGCTTGTTCTAGACTGAATTCTGGCGGGTTAAACAAGACAATATCGCTACCGCACGAACCCATAGGCTCTGTAAAAGCACAGCGGTAAAGCTGGGTTTTATCGCCAAAATAATAGCTAATAGATGCCACATTGGCTTGCGCCGCGCTGGCGATATCGCGGATTGAGGTTTTTGCGAAACCGCGCTCCGCAAACAAGGTCAAGGCAGCGTGCAAAAGCCGCTGGCGTGACTCCACGCCCTCAAATCTGGGTAGGCGTTTTTTGCTAGGGTTGCCAACGGCATCCAAGCTTGTTGCAAGAGACTTCATCTACGTATCGTAGCATAAATAAATCAAACGATTGATTAATTTATAAAATTAACCGTATGACCTTGAAGGCCACATCAGTGCGCAGGCGCAAACATGGTTTTCTTACGGCTGGGTTGCCAACGCTCGAAATCTTTTGGAAATGCGCGTCGGTATTGCGCCATATGCGCAAGCGCTACATCGTCATACCCTAACACCGTTGCCGACTCGATCAACCGTTCGATGACCCGGGGCTCTGGTGAAAAATGCAACACTTGCACCGCTAATATGTAGATTTGCTGCGCATTCTCTTTGTCTATTGCCAGCAGCATCAATTGCGCAAACCGCGCATGCTGGATGAACACCATGGTTTGGTTCACGTGCGCCATGGTGTCCTGCGCATAGGCCGCAGAGCGTTCTTCTGGCGGCAAATATATTTGACTTACGCGGCGGTAATCCCAACTAAGGTAGACTGAAAATGCTATTAAAAATATAGCCGCCACTGGCCACGATAAAGTGCAAAAAATTCTTTTTGCAAGCGTCTGTGCGCTCTGCTGCATGGGCTTGGATGTTTTTACACAAAGCACCCCCAGCGCCAATCCGAAAGCCATTAGAAAGGGCCCGTACCACAGCGGGTATTCTGTCATGCTGTGAAGACCGAGCACCAACAAGACCAGCCATGCCATCTGGCGAAACGGATTTTTTTCGACCCATGGCTTGGCCTTGTACAGCCCCACCAGCATGGCTGCACACACAAGCATTGCAAACGGCAAACCAAACTCCACCGCCAAGTGCAAAGGCAAGTTATGCGCATTGTCCAAAATATCGCAAAAACGACCCCCTTCGACTGCTCCCGCGTAACCGGCGCTGTAGTGTGCGTAGGCCAATTCACGCCAGCCCCAGCCCAACCACGGTTTGTCCAAAACCAATTCCCAGACATTGCTGTACAACACCTTGCGGCTCGAGCAGCCCACTTCGTGACCCAATCGCGCAAAAGCACTATCGCCCACCAGGCCCGAATAGGTTAACAAGAAACTACACACGCCATACAGTGGCACGATGCACAAAAGCAAGCAACGCACCGGCCATTTCAAAGATCGCCACCAGAGCCCGCACATCAGAGCCAAGGCTACGCACTGAAACAAGCCTACCCGCGACAGGCTGGCCGAGCTGGCCAGCAGCAAAAGTAATGCCGCCACAGCGGCTGCAACCGCACTTGCCCAGTAGGCGTTGCGCGACAAAGATTGCTTGGGCCTAGACAGCAAATACGCCAAGGCAGCAATGCCGATGCTGCACAAACTTGCCAACTGGTTGCGCTGGCGCAAATTGCCCACGGCCAGTACCTCGGTGTCCGACACGGCATGCATCCATGGATAGAAAAATTGGGCCACACCGAAAATTTGGCACACACCAACCATTGCGTTGACCAATGCTGCTATGAACCAAGCCCATGCCAACAAGTGCGCCAACTGTGTGCCTTGCGTCAGCTGCGCTGGGTCAGCACTGGCTCTGTTATCGGTATATTTTTGTGCAATGCCCGCGCCCATGCAGGCGCACATGGCTACCGCCACAACCGCCAACTGCAATGCCGCATGGTCAATTGAAAACTGTCTCGAACCAACCGCCCAGTGGGCCAGAAAAAAAACACTGTTGCTCGCGAAAAACAAACACAAGGCCCATGCAGGCACAGCCCAATGCCGGCGCAATAAAAGCATCAAAAACCCCATGCTAGCCAAGCTAACCAGCAAGGGCAGGGTGGCAGGGGAAGGGCCGCTGGCAAAAGGATTGAGCCATGGCAATGCTATGCAAAGCACGGTGGGCAACGCCCATATCGACCCTCGCCTGTTGTCAGGCTTTGAATCTGCCAACACCGCTGGTCCAGTTTCGGTCTGACGCAATGGACGCCTTAATTGGGTGTAAATCCGTTGGGGTATTTGCTTTGCCAGCGCCACGCATCGCGGCACATCGCTTCTACAGTGCGCTCAGCACGCCAGCCCAAGACATCGAAAGCTTTCTGTGCATTTGCATAACATTGCGCCACATCGCCAGCGCGGCGTGGCCCATAAACATGCGGCACCTTGACACTATTGACACGCTCAAAAGTTTCGACCAGCTCTTTGACGCTGGTGCCGCAACCTGTACCCAAATTCACCGTGAAACTGCCCTGATCGGTCAGCAGCTTTTGCACTGCGGCTACATGGCCTGCCGCCAAATCCAACACATGGATATAGTCTCTCAGACAAGTGCCGTCAGGCGTGTCGTAATCTGCGCCATGGATTGTGAGTTGTGCACGCTTTCCCGTTGCCGTTTGTGTCACATAAGGCATTAAATTATTGGGAATCCCCGCTGGATGCTCGCCAATTTCACCACTTTGATGCGCCCCGACTGGGTTGAAGTAACGCAGCGTTGCAATTCTCCAAGGTTCACCCAGTTTTACAAGCTCGGCCAAGACTTGCTCTCCCATAAGTTTGGTCAAACCATAGGGCGAAACCGCTTGCAAACGCGCCGCTTCAGTCAGCGGCACAAACTCCGGCTCGCCGTAGACGGTGGCCGACGAGCTGAACACTATTTTGCCCACTTGGTGTTGCTGCAACACCTTCAGCACAGACAGCAAGCCTCCCATGTTGTTGTGCAAATAGTCTAGTGGAATCTCGGTCGATTCACCTACGGCTTTGAGTGCTGCAAAATGGATGCAGGCATCCACAGGGTTTTTGCCCAGCCAAGCAGACAGCGCCGCCTCGTCGCGCACATCTAGCTGCGCATGCACCAAACGCGATGCATGCTTGCCCGCCAATTTTTTGACGCGCTCGTATACCACCCCAGAGCTGTTGCAGTGGTTGTCCACGGCCACTACTGCATAACCCGCCTCTAATAGAGCCAGCGTTGTGTGCGAGCCAATGTAGCCGGCTGCGCCGGTAACGAGAATGGTGGTATTTGTCATGGTTTAATTATTGACCAAGAGATGTCAACGCGCTCAAAACCCACAGTTTCTTTTGCAATACTTTTCCAACCCAGAATCAGGTTGCGACATTCTGTCGGCAAGCTGATTTTGCACGATACCCGTAACTGCCTGCTTGCTTCATGAAAGTTCCCCTGTTGTGTCAAAGCTATTGCGTATTTTAGAAACATAATCTGTGCTGGCGCTACATACGTCATTTGCCGCATAAGCTCCAAACCTTCTGCATCTAAAGGCGCACTCGCATCGCGTCTGATAAGCGGGATCATTTCCCTCCAATGGCTCAATACCAGCGTCTCAGGGGGCTCATATTTTATGGCTTTGCCTAATTCGGTATTTTGAAGTCGGAATATGCGGTAAGTATTTTCAAAACGCAAATAATCAACCATGACGACCGCAAGCGCGACCATTGCCGCTAACAACGCTATCGCGATATAAACTTTACCAGCGGCATGCTTAAGCGACACATTGATAGAGCTGTCTAAACTACCAGCCACCAAGCCTGCAGGTAATAAAAAATACGCGTAATGCAATGGTAACTCCAGCATTGCGTGGATGCCAACAGCTAGAAGCAACATCATGTGGATGTATTGCTTGGAGTTGATACTCAATCTAAAACATTTCCAAAGCCAACTTACGAGTACTGCAGTGATAACCAAGGCAGCAGGTAGTCCAAACCAAATCATAAAATCTAAAATCAAATTATGCGAATGTCCAACTAACCAAACAAACTTTGCATCTGCACTTGCCGCTTGAAAGGCTGCCTCTGTGATATTGCGAAAACCATACCCCCACCAGGGACGCTCTAATGCTGCATCAATCAGGCCACGCCAAATATACAGTCGTGCTTCGTGCAGACCAGCTGAGCGCAAGGTGTAATCAAGGCTGTAATCCAGCTTGTCCATTAAATACGGCAAGCTGCTAGAAAATGCTACGAAATACGCCCCCAATGCAGTGGACACCGCAATTCGCTTTTTGCGAGATACTTTAAAGGGTCCGACCGCGTAAAGAAATCCAATTGCGAGTAGCTCTAGCCAACTGGTTCGCGATTGGGTCATTGCAACCCCAGAAAGTAAATAAAGTAAAGCAGTAAAAGCTACAGTAGCTCCTATGTGCTTGCGCTCATAAGCCCAAGCTATGCTGACTACACCCCAAACCAAAAATGTAGCCATTTGGTTGGTTTGGCTCAGATTTCCCGATGGTTTGGTGGGCACGTCAAGCACCCAAATATCAAAAAAATGCAAACCTAATAACTGGCACAACTGAATTCCGACACTAACGATTGCAGCTAAACCAACTGCAAACAGCAAAAAATTCTCCGGCTCGTCCGGGCGGGATACACTCCAATATTGCCCTAACAGTACAACAATAGCAAAGCCAAAAATATACAAAAATGCTACGAATGCTTCACTAGAAAAATACAACAACCCTGTTTGTAATTGCAAAAGTGGAAGCAGACAAATCGTCAAAATCCAGATAGGCAACACAGACCATTTCAACTTATTTGGATAAGTCAGTACAACTATTGCACCCGCCAACAACAGCACGACCGCAACCAATGTATCGCTGTGAAACGAGGTCCATGGTGGATAGTGGTTGGGAATAAGCCAAACAAACGACAGCACCAAACTCAGCATACATAAAAGTAGCTGCGCAAGTTTGATATTTTGTAATCGCTCCATACAACAAAAAAAGGCCCCTTTCGGGGCCTGCGTCATTTTTTAAAAATTAACGGCAGCTAGCTGGACGGTATTTTTGTGCGATAGTACCACCGCAAACCCAAGTTACCTGACCACCTGAACCTAGGGAAGCACCAAGGTATACGTTGGAGCCAGTAATATTGGTATCGCCCTTAGCAGCCGCCAACACACTTGTACCGTCCCAAGTAACACTAGATACATACTGAGAAGCTTGGGTTTGAATGGTTACGCTGGCAGCACCAGGCAAAACACCCAAAGTAGCGGCTGACTCAGAAATGACTGTGCGAGCCGAAGAGGCAGCCAGCATAACTTCTGACACCTTAGCGCGCGTGGTGTAGTCTTGGTACGCTGGCAAAGCCACCGCAGCTAAAATACCGATAATCGCAACTACGATCATCAGCTCGATTAGGGTAAAACCCTTTTGCGCAGAGCGCATGGTAGAACGAATCATAAAAACTCCAATTAATAAATGCAAACAGTTAAGGAAGCATCTCTACAAAGCAATCCACGTGCCAGCACTAGGGCAGACTTTTCAGTGGGAAATTAGCGAAGTTTTCATTGAAATTGACTTATTTGTTAGCAAATGCTTATTTAAACTGACATTTTTGTCACTTACAAAATGGCAATTGACACAACTCCAGCTTCTGCTAATTTACTTTTTAACGCTACTGACAGACTTCGTCCAGACTAAAATCTGGTTTTTGGAGTATTGCAGATGTTTTCCATGTTCGATGCACGCATAGCTAAAGAGTTTGGGATATCTATGGCTAAATTGTTCATGCAGCGTATGCCCTTGGATGCGGGGCTCAGCGAAAAGCAATTCGGCGTTAAATCCTTGCTGGTATTTAACAAAATGGGACAGCAGATGGCTGCTTTCAAGCAAAATCACCCGCTCAACACATACAAAATTGCACAAATGGGCAACGCCTTCAAATGG
Source organism: Polaromonas sp. (assembly GCA_031428975.1). GTDB lineage: Bacteria > Pseudomonadota > Gammaproteobacteria > Burkholderiales > Burkholderiaceae_C > JAAFIP01. Next base: position 25,098 of record JANOYR010000218.1, read on the forward strand.
GAGCTCAAAGATGCGGGGTACGATGGCGAATACGTCGATACGTTGACCCAACTCTTGGTTTCAGCAGTGAAATAATAGTACCTGATTAGTTACTTGCCTCAGACAGTCCAATAGAAGTATACTGTATTTATTATCAGTTTTCCTAAGGACTCTCAATGGCAATGAACCGTATCCAATTCCAAGCAGGCCTATCCATGCGCGACTTTCAACTTCAGTACG
>JANOYR010000219.1:0-4892 GCA_031428975.1 Polaromonas sp.
GCACGCTGGTGCTGATTGATTTGGGCCGGGGCCAGAACCGCATGGGTGGCAGCATGCTGGCGCAAACGCTGGGGCAGCTGGGCGACCAGGTGCCGGATCTGGACCAGCCGCAAGACCTGGTGAACCTGGTCAAGGCCGTCAATGCCTTGCGCGCGCAAGGACAGATACTGGCCTACCACGACCGTAGCGACGGCGGCCTGCTAGCGGCAGTGTGCGAAATGGCCTTTGCTGGCCATGTGGGCGTGGTGCTGAATATAGACATGCTGCTGGTTGAAGGCGACGGCATCACCGACAGCCGCATGGAGCATGGCGACAGCAAAAACTGGGCGAGCCAAGTGAGCGTGCGCCGCGACGAGCTCACCCTGCAAGCCTTGTTTAACGAAGAGTTGGGCGCAGTCATTCAGGTGCGCACCGAGGCACGCAGCGCCGTGATGCAGGTGCTGCGCGCACACGGCCTGTCTAAGCACAGCCATGTGGTGGGCAAAACCCGCACCGCCAGCAGCACGCTTGATGACGGTAAAGGCGAAATACAGGTCTGGCGTGACGCTAAAAAGGTATTTGCCGCCAAGCTGCAAGACCTGCACCAGGTGTGGGACAGCGTGAGCTGGAGCATAGCGAAAGCCCGCGACAACCCAGAGAACGCCGATGCAGAGCACGCCGCCGTGGGTAATCCGCTGGACGCAGGCTTGCATGTGCACTTAAACCCTGATTTTAAAGAAAATTTGACCAATGTCATCGTCAAATCGTCATATGCAGCTACTAATAGTATAGTAAATGCCAAGCGCCCCAAAGTAGCCATATTGCGCGAGCAGGGTGTGAATTCCCACATTGAAATGGCCTACGCCTTCACCGAAGCAGGCTTTGAGGCCTTTGACGTGCACATGACCGACTTGCAAACGGGCAGGGCGCAATTGGCCGATTTCACTGGACTGGTGGCCTGCGGCGGTTTTAGCTATGGTGACACACTGGGCGCTGGCATTGGCTGGGCGCGCAGCATCACATTCAACACGGCGCTGCGCGCCCAGTTTGAAGCCTTTTTTGCGCGGCCCGACACCTTTGGCTTGGGCGTGTGCAACGGCTGTCAAATGTTTGCCGAGTTGGCCGATATCATCCCCGGAGCCCAGCACTGGCCACGTTTCACCACTAACCAATCGGGCAGATTTGAAGCGCGCTTGTCCATGGTGGAAATCGCCGATTCGCCTAGCTTGTTTTTCAAGGGCATGGCAGGCAGCCGCCTACCCATAGCCGTAGCCCATGGCGAGGGTTTTGCCAACTTTGAGCCCGCGCGTGGTGGGCGAGGCAATGCATCCCAAGTCATCCCTTCCATGCATTTGACCGACAACGCAGGCCAGCGCACCGAGGGCTACCCCGCAAACCCCAACGGCAGCCCTGCTGGCCTCACTGCAGTCACCACAGCAGACGGGCGCTTTACCGCCATGATGCCCCACCCCGAGCGCGTGTTTCGCAATGTGCAAACCAGCTACACCCCACTAGACATCAACCAGCACAGCCCGTGGATGCAGATGTTTCATAATGCACGGGCTTGGGTAGGTTAAACGATAGGATCAATATGGCCGTCAGCCTTTTAGCCCTTTTAGACGATATCGCCACCATCCTAGACGACGTGGCGGTAATGACCAAAGTAGCCGCCAAAAAGACGGCCGGCGTGCTGGGCGACGACTTGGCGCTCAATGCGCAGCAAGTAGCCGGCGTGCGCGCCGAGCGAGAGCTACCCGTGGTGTGGGCGGTGGCCAAAGGCTCGCTCATGAACAAAGTGATCTTGGTGCCCGCCGCGCTGGCCATTAGCTACTTTGCGCCCTGGGCCATCACGCCCCTGCTCATGCTGGGCGGCGCGTATTTGTGCTTTGAAGGCTTCGAGAAAATCGCCCACAAGCTGCTGCACAGCAGCGCGCAAGACGCTGCACATGCCCAAGTTTTGATACAAGCCCTGCAAAATCCTGAGGTGGATTTGGTAGCCTTAGAAAAAGACAAAATCAAAGGCGCTATCCGCACCGACTTTGTGCTCTCTGCCGAGATCATTGTGATAGCGCTAGGCACCGTGGCCACCGCTGCATTTACCCAACAAGTAACCGTGGTCGTGGCCATAGCGCTTTTGATGACTGTGGGGGTGTATGGCTTGGTGGCTGGCATTGTCAAGCTTGACGATGCTGGTCTCTACCTCATTCAAAGCAAAACCCATAGCGCCCGCGCACTCGGCCACAGCCTGCTGTGGTTTGCACCCAAGCTCATGAAAACCCTGTCCATCGTCGGCACCGCCGCCATGTTCATGGTGGGCGGCGGCATCTTGGTGCACGGCTGGCCGTGGCTGCACCACGCTTTTGAGGCGCTTTGCGCACCGATGGGCGCACTGGCAGTGGTTGGCACCAGCACGCTCGATGCCCTGGCGGGGGTGTTGGCTGGGGCGGTTTGTTTGGGTGGCTGGACTTTAGTGCGAAAAATATTTGTAAGGTGACGGGGTCTGGAGATTCGCACAGTGTTGAAATTCTGCAAGTGGCTCTGAAGTTCAGGCATCTATAAGTTGCGCTTAGTCTCTAAATAAATAGAACGCTTTCCCCATCTTTGGCGAAACAACAAGAAGGCATTTATCACGATAAAAACCGTACGCATAGAAATTGCCCGGCGTCGAAATCGCTTCGTGAAATTGGTCACGCAATTCTGTCGGTATCTTCGCGATAAATTCCTCTTTTGCGTAGAAGGTTTCGATTGAAGGTTTCAAGTCCTTCCCCGAATCACGTCCTCTTCGCAGCCATTTCACTTCAAGCGGGATTGGGGTCGCATTCCAAATAACAAAAGGTGCCCAGTATGGACCCGTTGACGTGTTGGTGAATATCTTGCCGTCATTATTTTTGTAATACGAGACTTCGACTTTTGGCGGTTTGCTTCTCTTCACTTGCGCAATAACCGAGGGCAGGGAATTTAAATATGGCAGGCCTCTATTTGCAATCGTTGCAGACACATCTTTGGAAAGTTCGTGAACGGTAAAGGCCTGATTCAGCCCGCCGGGTCCAAACGGATGTTGCTCTTGCGTTTGGTGCAGCACCCGGTCAAGTTTGAGTTCTTCGGGATACAACTCTCGTGCGGCGCAGGAAGCAGTGACCATCGCGATCACGGCCATGAGTGGTAAAAGTATTTTGTTACTACGACTTGTTGTATTCACTGACATCTCCTTATCTTTTTTGTCTCAATTCAATGGGCTATCAGGAATTGAAAAAACTGCCCTTTGACATACTCAGGGCCGCCGAACGCAAAGAGCTCGAAGGTGGCTCCGATGCTCAACGTTACGGCCAATCGCAGAGCCACTGATTAGGTTGACGGACCAAGCTGTGGCGGAAAGATACTCCTCGTTAGTCCAGAGGGCCGGCCCGGTCAGGCGGGAATTTGAGGAAACTTTACATTTTGCGCTGTAAAAGCCGCATAGTTTTTCGTGTCCCAGCTGGTAGTTTGCCAGCAACTCGGCCTCCGTCGGCAAGCGCCACTCCTTGCCTTTACTCGCGCAATACTCGGTGGCTTTGTGCCAGTTGATATCCTTGCCATTGTCAGAATCCGCCCATTTCAATTCGGCAGAACCCCACGCCAAGTTGGAGAGCAATAGCAAGAAAAATAGAGCGCTCGCAAACTTGTGTATTGCTTGTTTCAATGTGAACACTAGAGCCCCCGGTGAAATAACGGTTTTGGAAAAATCGCAGTTCAAACATTATGCAGCAGCAATCGTGTTTTTGGTTCTGCTACCAATGCCTTGGCGGGCGCCAAGCTGGTCAGGACTGTAGTAGATGCTTGACACAACAGAACCTGATAGGGATAAGCTATCAGGAGGTATTGGCGGCACCCCAATCTACGCGAGGCAAATCGCACCTGAAGGTCGTGGCTAACGACCTTGAAACTGGGCCGTTCGGCGCTGAACGAACGACATGGCACCTTCACGGGCATCGCCACTGTTCATCAAGGTACGAAGTTCAGGCATCAGGGCCTCGTAGGCCGCCTGCGGACCTAGTTCAACGCCCAAGCGAGCCGAGCGAATGGTGGCGCTCACGCCCATCGGCGCCTGCGCTGCAATGGTATTGGCCAGTTCGATAGCCCGTGGCAGCACCTGCTCGGAACTCAGCACCTCTTGCGCCAAGCCAATGCGGTAGGCGGTGGCAGCGTCGAGCTCATCGCCGGTCAGCAAGTAACGCATTGCATTGCCCCATCCCGAGGCGGCCACCCAGCGCTGGCTGGCTCCGCCAAAAGGAAAGATACCACGCTTGATCTCGATCTGGGCTAGACGGGCGTTGTCCGCCATCACTACGATGTCGCAGGCCAGTATCAGCTCGATTCCCACGGTCAGGCATAGCCCTTTTACGGCGCATACCAGCGGCTTGGTTCGGGCTTTGCCGTGTATGCCAAGCAGATCGTACGCGCCTTCGGGAATGATGCTGCCGCCGCTGGCCATGGCGGGGGCAACGTCCATCAAATCCAAGCCAGCCGTAAAGTTTTCGCCGTGGTTAAAAAGTACAGCGGCTCGCAGCGCTGGATTGGCCTCGTATACACCTACGGCGGCAGACAGCTCGTGCAACATTTTGAGGTTGAAGGCGTTCTTCTTGTCTACGCGATTGAGGCCGATCAATAAAACGTGGTCGCGGATCTCGCGGGTAATGAGGTTTTCACAAGCAGGCGACGGGGAGATGGTCATAGAATATTCCCTTGGTTGGATGGACAAATAAGAACAATAACATATTTATTAGGTAAATTTATACCTGATTAGTTACCTGCCTCAGACAGCCCTTAAAACCGTCAAAGGATGAGGTTTAGTAGTCACCGCAGCGCGAAGCAGCCGAGGCACCATGGCAGCCAAATCAAAGCGGCGATTAAAGCGATAAGCAAACTCAGCCAAA
>JANOYR010000220.1:0-3657 GCA_031428975.1 Polaromonas sp.
CGTACTGAAGTTGAAAGTCACGCATGGACAGGCCGTTTTGGAATTGGATACGATTCATTGCCATGGGGAGTCCTTAAAGTAACTGATAATAAATACAGTATACTCTTGAGTCGCCGTCTGAGGCAAGTAACTAATCAGGATAAACAATGACAATACGCCATGCTCCAATTTGACCTCCTAGCCACCGACCCCGCCAAGCTAACCTCCGAAGGGGCCTACGCAGGCAGCCATGCCCGCCGTGGCCGCCTCACGCTCAACCATGGCATCGTGGAAACCCCCATTTTTATGCCTGTGGGCACTTATGGCACGGTCAAAGGCGTGATGCCGCGCAGCCTGCATGAGATGGGTGCGCAGATTATTTTGGGCAACACCTTTCACCTGTGGATGCGTCCAGGCCACGAGGTGATGCAGCAGTTTGGCGGGCTGCACCAATTTGAAAATTGGCACAAACCGATACTCACCGACAGCGGCGGCTTTCAGGTGTGGAGCTTGGGCGAGATGCGCAAGATCAGCGAAGAGGGTGTGCGCTTTGCCTCGCCAGTCAACGGCGACAAGCTGTTTCTCACCCCCGAGGTGAGCATGCAAATCCAATCCACGCTCAACTCCGACATCGTGATGCAGTTTGACGAATGCACGCCCTATGAAGTGAAGGGCAAAATCACCACCGAACGCGAAGCGCGCGTGTCCATGGAGCTGTCCATGCGCTGGGCAGGCCGTTGCCAAGCCGAGTTTGCGCGGCTAGAAAACCGCAACGCGCTATTTGGCATTGTGCAAGGCGGCATGTTTGAAAACCTGCGCGACGAATCGCTGGCGGGGCTAGAGGCCTACAACTTCCCGGGCATAGCCGTGGGGGGCTTAAGCGTGGGCGAGCCCAAAGCCGACATGATGCGCGTGCTAGAGCACATAGGCCCCAAGCTCCCAGCCCACAAACCGCACTACCTCATGGGTGTCGGCACGCCCGAAGACCTGATAGCCGGTGTGCAAAACGGCATCGACATGTTCGACTGCGTCATGCCCACCCGCAACGCCCGCAACGGCACATTGTTTACCCGCTTTGGCGACCTTAAAATTCGCAATGCGAGGCATAAAACCGACGCAAATCCATTGGATTCCACCTGCACCTGCTACGCTTGCAAGGGGGCACCTGCGCTGCTAGCCGGCGGCAGCGTAGACCCTAGCGGTGCAACCACCGACGCAGTGACCGGAGGTTTTAGCCGCGCCTACTTACACCATCTAGACCGTTGTGGCGAAATGCTAGGCCCCATGTTAGCCAGCATCCACAATTTGCACTATTTCCTAAACTTGATGCGCGAAGTGCGGCTGGCGCTCGATGCGGGGACTTTTGGTGCGTATGTGCGCCAGTTTCATGCAGACCGGGCGCGCGGGGTCTAGCTACGATTTTATGGAGTGGATGCCTTGGCTATGCCCTCAAAAGCAGACTCTAAATTACAGGCAAAAGCGCTAGCATCCATCAAAGGACTCACCAAAACCTGAGCGCGCAAGCCCTCGCGCAGCTTTTGCAAGCGATGCAGATCAGAAGTATGTGCCACGGCTATTGCCACATATTCAGATGCATCAGCCGCCACCCAATCGCCAAGGCCAACACAGCGCAAAAAACTTTCTCCTTGGCGGCCTATCATCGTTTGGCCGCTCAGACTGATAGTGGGTACGCCCATCCACAATGCCTCTGCGGTGGTCGTTCCTCCTGGAAACGGGAAAGTGTCTAAAACAATATCGACCTCTTGGTAAGCCTCTAAATAGGCCAGTCTAGAGCCACCGCCATGCAAAGCTACCCTGTTGATATCCATACCCAGAGCCGTCATCCGCTTGAAAAGGTCTTCTTTTGCGCGCGGGAAACCCAATTGCATATTTTGAATACGCAAACGCGCGCTAGGAATTTGCGCAAGCACCTTTGCCCACAACTGCAAACTGGCTTCGTTTAATTTGCTGTGCAATTGAAATGAACCAAAGGTGACGTGTCCGTTTTGAATGGCGGGCAATTGCGCCACGTTGACTTCGCACTCCAATTGCGGTACTGAAAAACACAAACGTGTATTGGGTAAATGCCAAATTTTTTCGCAAAAATTGGACTTCGCTGATTCGGGCACTGACACAGGATCAGCCAACACATAATCCATTTCCGCAACACCTGTGCTCGCCCAATAGCCCAACCAAGACACCTGTTTTGGCGCGGCTCGCCAAGCAAACACTGTTAATCGGTTATTTGCTGTGTGCCCCGCCAAATCTACCAATATGTCAATCTTGTCTGTGTGAATCTTATTCGCTATCGCCTCGTCCGATAAGGCGGCAACTGGATTCCATTCAGTGAAAAAATGCCGTAACCTTGCTGTAACTGTATCTTCTTTTAAAGCGGTTGAGTAGGCAACCAAAGATAGTTTGCTATGGTCAACAAAGGCAGCTACGCTCTCTATAAATGCGCCCGCCACATGAGAACGTAAATCGCCAGAAACGATGCCAATACGCAGCGGCCGATCTGCATGAATGGGAGGGCACAACCAGCTAGAAAATGGGCGTGCCCGTGCTGAAGCACTGCGCCCGTAATTCTTAGCCGCAAGTACATAATTCTCGGGCGTACAAGATTGCGAGAAACTCAATGCGTAGAGTAAATTGTCATGCGCATGATTAAAATCAGGATCGATCACAAGCGCCTGGCGATAATGACTGATAGCGATATCTTGAGCGCCAGTGATTTGGTATGCCGCCCCCAGATTACAAAGCATTTGAGCATCGGAAGGCGCTAGAATTAAGCCTTTTTTGAAAGATTCAATGGCAGCATACACATCGCCCTGCTTGAACAATGCCAAGCCATAATTGTTCAAAGTTTCTGCATCTTGCGGGTTAAGCACGGTCGCTCTAGCAAAATCAGCCACTGATTTTTCATAGTCGCCCTCGCCAAGATACAACTTACCACTGAAAAAATGGTACGGCGCAGTGTTAGTTTCAAATCCTCTGCCAGTATCGAGCAGTTTGCGTGCCGCAGTCGTTTGGCCAGCCTGCGCCAAAGCAATGCACAGATCCCGGTTGCAGTCCTTGAAGTCGTATTGAATAGTTAATGCATTTTGGTAACTTGCAATCGCGCGACTAAGATCCCCTAATTTGTGCTCAATTGAGCCCAACATATAGTGCGCATCGTAGGAGGAGTTATCCAAGCGAAGCGATTGCGTAAGCGTATCACGCGCAACTTGCAGTTTGTTTTGCTCTAGTTGAACATAGCCAAGACTGATCAATGCCTGTGCGTTGTGCGGATGAGCAAGCACCGCCTTTTGAAAGCAAGTTTCAGCCAGCGCCAATTGCCCAGAGTCAATAAAAGCATTCCCTTGCGCACGCCAATCAGAAGGCTCTTCACTTTGTTTTTTGAGCCCAGTATTGGCTTTAGTCAACGGCGTTTGAACCTGAGTACTTTCCAACACATTTTGTAGTTTGGCGCGATTTTTCTCAAACTTGCGCAGCAACCAATCGAACATCATACTTTCCTGTGCCGCAATAAATACTATTACTTGATTAGTTACCTGCCTCAGACAGCCGTAAAACCGCCGAAGTATGCGGTTTTGTAGTCACCGCTGCACGAAGAAGCCGTGGCACCATCGCTGCTAAATCAAAGCGGCGATTAAAGCGGTAAGCAAACTCAGCCAAATA
>JANOYR010000221.1:0-3942 GCA_031428975.1 Polaromonas sp.
TTGGCTGAGTTTGCTTATCGCTTTAATCGCCGCTTTGATTTGGCTGCCATGGTGCCTCGGCTGCTTCGCGCTGCGGTGACTACTAAACCTCATCCTTTGACGGTTTTAAGGGCTGTCTGAGGCAGGTAACTAATCAGGAAACCGTTTGATTCTGTCGAGGATTTATTGGCTGATTTGCGAAAATAATGCGTGCGCTGGTTTATAAAAATTCTTTCGGGCAGGTTTTCGTGATTGCCACATTGAACCTGATTGGCTCTTAATTTACAAAAAAAGCCAACAACGAGCAGGGCACGGACACCTTGTTTCTCGAAGCAACAGGTACACATTCCGATCTTTTTTAGTTTATTCAGTCAATTTGAGTTGCGTATATATGACAATTAGTACCAATGTCTTCGTCATATGGTCATATGTTGCTATTTAAATATGAGCAACTATTTTGTAATGTATCTCAAACGCATCAGTTCAGCGGGCTTCCAAAGAGTCCGGGCTGATTCTTGGCAAACGCAGACACTTTTTCATAATTGTTGTCGGCAGCCAGCCGCGTTAGCTACTCTTTGAGCGACCAACCTTCTATAAACGCGGGTCGAAGTGGATTTGGTATTCGGCATAAGGGCTTCGAGCACGGCAAACAAATTACAAAATAAAACCATAAACCCAAAAATGCTAGACTCTAGCCACACCATTTGGAGCGCACATGAAACACCAAGACCTGATTGCCATTGACATCCACACCCATGCCGAAGTGAGCTGCTGGAATCCCTTTGATGCCTATGGCGAAGAATACGACCGCGCGGCAGACAAATACTTTTCTAACTCCCGCCGCCCCACCATTGCCGAGACTATTGCCTATTACCGCGAGAAAAAAATCGGTTTGGTGATGTTCACCGTGGACGCTGAATCGCAAATGGGCCGCCGCCGCATTCCCAATGAAGAAATTGCCCAAGCCGCCCGCGACAACTCCGACATGATGGTGGCCTTTGCCAGCATCGACCCCCACAAAGGCAAAATGGGCGCACGCGAGGCCCGTCGCTTGATTGAAGTGGAGGGCGTCAAGGGCTTTAAATTTCACCCCACCGTGCAGGGCTACCACCCTTACGACAAAATGGCTTGGCCGATTTATGAGGTAATTGCAGAGCACAAGCTCCCCGCCATTTTTCACACGGGCCACAGCGGCATTGGCTCTGGCATGCGCTGCGGCGGCAATCTGCGCTTGGAATACTCCAACCCGATGCACCTAGACGATGTGGCGATTAGCTTCCCCGACATGCAAATCGTCATGGCGCACCCCAGTTTTCCGTGGCAAGACGAGGCCTTGAGTGTGGCCACCCACAAGCCCAATGTGTGGATTGACCTGAGCGGCTGGTCGCCTAAATACTTCCCCAAGCAACTGGTGCAATACGCCAACACCCTGCTCAAAGACCGCGTGCTTTTTGGCTCAGACTATCCGCTGATCACCCCCGAGCGCTGGATGAAAGATTTTCAAGAAGCAGGGTTTAAGCCTGATGTGATGCCGGGGATTTTGAAGGGCAATGCCATGCGCTTGCTGGGCTTGGGTCAGCCTGCAGCATCAACTTTGTAGAGATGATGGGTTGCCAAGCGCATGCGCTTGGCAGCTGAGGCCAGTGCAGAGGTATGATGCAGATTCAATTTTTGGAGAAACCCATGTTCAGCCAGATACCCCAGACAGCCCCGAAGTCCCCATTGTTCAAGCAGCTGGCAGTATGTGCCTTGTTAGCCTTGAGCAGCGCCGCTGCCATGGCGCAAGCCTACCCCACTAGAGGACTGCGATTTATTGTGCCTTTCCCCGCAGGCAGCGCTACCGACAACGTGGGACGTATTGTGGGTCAAGCCATGTCTGATGCGCTGGGGCAGCCCGTGTCGGTAGAAAACAAAGCAGGTGCTAACGGCATCTTGGGCGCTGAAGTGGTCAAAGCCGCCGCTGGCGACCCGTATACTTTTTTAGTCACCACCAACACCACGCAAGCGGCCAATGTGAGTTTGTACAAAAAGCTGTCCTATGACCCTGTGAAAGACTTTACCCCGATTGGCAAAATCGGCCTGACAGGATTTGTCTTGATGGTGAAAAAAGATTTTCCAGCCAATGACGTGAAGGAATTTATTGCCTACGGCAAAGCCAACCCGGGCAAAATGTCGTTTGGCCAAGGTTCCTCTGGCTCACTGGTATCCGCTGCCATGTTCAACCAAATGGCTGGCATCACAGCGGTGAATGTGCCTTACCGAGGCATTCCGCCATCACTTACCGATTTGCTGGGTGGCCAGTTGCAATACGCTTTTGCCGATGTGGGCAATGCTGCATCGCAAATGCGCGGCGGCAATTTGCGCGGCTTGGGCGTGACCACGGCCAAGCGGGCAGGGCGCATTCCCAATACGCCTCCAATTGGCGAGACAGTGCCGGGCTATGACATCAGCGCATGGTTTGGCCTGATGGCACCTGCGGGCATACCTGCAGACGTGTCTAAAAAATTGTCCGACACCTTGCAAGCCGTGTTGGCTAAACCCGATGTGCGCGAAAAGCTGGCCAATGCAGGCATTGACATGGCGCCCGAAGACTCAGCCACCCTGGCCCGCACCATCGACGCTGAAATCAAAAAATGGGGTGAATGGGTGAAAACGGCGGGAATCACGCCCGAATAAATCAGGCGCATACACAGCATGCAACAAGGCGCGCTCGCTGGCTACCGCATCGTAGACCTCACGGGCGTGGTGCTTGGCCCCTATGCCACCCAGATTTTGGGTGACTACGGCGCAGATGTCATCAAAATTGAGCCCCCCGCTGGCGACATCATGCGCCACGCGGGGCCCATGCGCCACGCAGGGATGGGGCATATTTTTGTCAACGCCAACCGCAACAAACGCTCGGTGGTGCTAGACCTGAAGCAGCCCAGCCACTTAGCCGCCCTGTTGGCGCTGTGCAAAACTGCCGATGTGCTCACCTACAACATCCGCCCCGCCTCCATGGCACGACTGGGTTTGTCATACGAGGCGCTGCAAACAATTAATCCGCGCCTGATTTACTGCGGCGCGTATGGCTACAGCGAAGGCGGGCCGTATTCTGATCTGCCTGCGTATGACGATTTGATCCAAGGTGCCGCCTGCATCCCATGGCTCATGACGCAAAGCGGCAGCGCCGAGCCGCGCTACGTGCCCGCCACTTTTGCCGACCGCGTGACCGCACTCAACATGGTACATGCCGTGATGGCCGCGCTCTTGGCGCGTGACAAACCGGGCGGCACGGGCCGCGGCCAGCAGGTGGAAGTGCCGATGTTTGAGTGCCTGCTGCAATTTGTCTTGGGCGAGCATTTGGGCGGCGAAACCTGGCAGCCCCCTATAGCGCCCATGGGCCACAGCCGCATGTTGTCGCCCAACCGCAAACCCTATGCAAGTAGCGATGGCTATGTCTGCGCCCTGATGTACAACGACGCGCATTGGCGCGCCTTTTTAGCCCTGATTGGCCAGACCGACCTGTTTACCACCGACCCTCGCTTTACCACCCAAAGCGCACGTATCACGCACATCGACGCGCTCTATGGCTTTGTGCAAGACCACATCCGCTTGCAACCCAGCGCCTATTGGCTAACCGAGCTGGTCAAGCGCGACATCCCCGCCATGCCCATGATGCAGCTGTCCGACCTGCTGACCGACCCGCATCTGGCGGCCACCGGCGCATGGCTAGACTTGGCGCACCCCCACGAGGGCGCACTGCGCCAACTGCGCCCCCCCGTGCGCATGAGCGAGACCAACCCCAGCGTGCAGCGCGGAGCACCGCTTTTGGGGGAGCATACGCAGGAGGTGATGGCGGAGTTGGGTTTGCTGCTTTAATGGGTCTGTGGTCGCCTCGGCGCTTGGAATGGACGGCTCCGCGGCTGTCCCCCGCCCTTCGGGCTCCTCCTTTATGCCGCTGCGCCGTCCATTCCAAGCGCC
>JANOYR010000222.1:0-8954 GCA_031428975.1 Polaromonas sp.
TGTAGGCGGCGCTTGCGCCCAGTTGGCTGAAATCTGCGGTTTGCACGCTGGGTTTGTCGGTCAGGCTTTTGGCGGTTAAATCTACCTCCCAGCGGTAGAGCGATTGCATACCGGGCGTGTAATCAGTCTTGTCGTTGACCCGCACAGGCAGGGCGATGCGGGCTACGCCTTGGGTTTGCAAAATATTGATGCCGTGGGACGAATAATCGAGCCCACTGGTGCTGCCGCGCTTGCCTATGCTGCGGCTGGCCAGCTCTTTGGGCGTGGCAGGGTTGGCCACGTCAAACAGCGCCACCTTCACCCCTTGCACCAAGCCGCTGTCGGTGGCATCTTTGCCTACGCCTAGCAGCAAGCCATCGCTCAGGGGAATTAAATAGTCAGAATAACCGGGCGCTTTGAGCACGCCTGCAATGAAGGGGTCGGCAGGGTTGCCCAAGTCGAGCACATACAAAGGGTCGGTGCGCCTGAAGGTGACCACATAAGCGCGCGCACCGACAAAGCGCACGGCATACACCTGCTCGCCGTCTAGGCCAATAGCCTCTGGGCGTTTGCTATTGGGCAAAACGGACACGGCGTTCAAAACACCCGCTGCTTCGCGCAGCACCGTGAGCTTGGCAGGGGACGCATTGGCCGTGCTAATGGGCGCTGCGTCGCCCAACCAGCCGCGCTCACCCGTGAAGCTAAGCACCCGCAGGTCGCCATTGTGCTCGCCCATACGGTAGGGCTTTTTGGAGGCATCCCAACCCAAATGGCCTGCTACGCTGCCCGAGCCTTTGTAGGCGGCATTCAAGCCACTGATGGCAAATTTGTGGATGTCGGTGCTGATGCTGGCGCTGTAGAGTTGCACAGTGATGCCGTTGCGCATTTCGGTGCTGGCGGCATAACGCGTAGTGGCCAAATACAGGCTTTGGGGAGACACATAGACCGACTCGCTGCCGCCTGCAAAGCAGCTGCTCTTACGCGCCAGGGTGGGTGAAGCCAAGTCTATGGCGGTGATGCTGCTGATTTGGATATCGAGCGCGGCGTTTTTGCTTTGAATGAAGCAGTCGGTGTCTTTGACCAGCGTTTCGGTAACGCCGCCCATGCTGATGGTGGGCAAGAGCTCTGCCGCAGCCAGCTTGGCAATGGCGGCTTGCCTGTCGGCCACGCTGGCAGACGCTGGCAGCAAATCGGCCGATACGGTAGGGGCATGGCGGCTGACCAAATACAAGGTGTTGCCAATCAATCGGCTGCCCACCACCGCACCGTCTATCTCCATGCTTTGCGCTAACGCCAATGTGCCAGAGCCTGCGGCCGAGGTGTTGATGATGCTGATGGTGATTTGTAGTTTGCTATAATTATAATAGCTGCTAGCGTTTATTGTGCCTACGCTAACAGCACTTGACCCCACTGAAGGCGCTGCGCTGCCAGATGCACTACCCACGATTCCCGCCACCTGCGGCATCACCACACCATACGCCTGCGTTTTGCTGCCCATAATGGCGATGCGGTTGGCCGAAGCTGCATACAGCATGCCAGTGCGTGCGGCGCCTGTGCCCAGCGGCAAACTGGCGACCAAACTGATGGAAACCGTGGCGCTGCCAGATGTGGCAACCGATGGCATTTTTCGGTGCGCGAAGATTTTTTCGGCGCCACTGCTGTCTTTAGCCAGACTAAAAAGCATGCTGCCGTCAGTCTTTAGCCAATCTTCTTCGTCCACACCGGCCTCTTGCAGAAGTGTGCCCGACACGTCGGACTTGGCGGCGCCTGCATGGGCGGTGCTGTTGGCTGAACTGCTGGCCCCCGCTACCACAGGGGCGGCAAGTGTCACCGGCACACCAATCGCTACCGATTCGTTGGCGCCCACTGACACGCCGCGCTCTGCTCTGAGCCGCAACCGCTCTTGAAAATAGGCCACCAACTCCCCCGGCTTTGATGCTGACAATGCCGCATCTTGCGGATTTTCAGTGGGCGGGGCGATTGCTGCTGGCGGCGCTGCGCCGCCACCCCCTCCCCCGCATGCCACCAAGCTGGCTGCTACCCACAGGGCCCAAAGTGGGTACGACCAACGGTGTGTCGCTGCGATCGAAGTAAGGGATGGCATGTGTGACTCCTTTTGGCGCAAGCATACATCAATGCGCACCCCAGGTCAAAGCCCCTCAATAATGGCGACATATATTGCCATTGTCATTGCCATACCGTCAAAGTTTGCTATTAAAAGTATAGTTTATTAACTTACCGCATCGAGCTGCAAATGATCCGCTTCTTTGGCAGTTTTAATGCACTGCAACAATTGAGCGGCCACCACGCTACCTGCGCCAGTCGCATGGCTCTTAGACATTGCACGCGTCAATAACCATAAAAATAACCGTAAATAACCGCAAAGCCCCTCAAGCCGGATTGTCCACATCAATAAACGCATGCTCCAGCCCCAGCGCTGCGCACACATGCGCAGCCACCGCAGGTGCGCCGTAGCGTTCGCTGGCATGGTGGCCGCAGGCGATGTAGGCCACGCCCATCTCGCGGGCGTAGTGGGCTTGAGGTTCGCTGATTTCTCCGGTGATGTACGCATCCGCCCCAGCGGCAATGGCGGCTTCAAAATAGCCTTGGGCACCGCCGGTGCACCACGCTACTTTTTTAATAGCACTATGTGACGGTATGACGCTGACATTGCCTCTTTTTAACATCAATTCTAGGTGTTGGGCTAATTCTGTGCCGCTGGCAAAGCTGCAAGTGCCCAGCCAGCCAATGTCTTGCTCGCCAAAGCGGCCAGTGGGCGCAAAGCCTAGCAGTTTGCCCAATTGGGCATTGTTGCCAAGCTCAGGGTGGGCATCTAGCGGCAGGTGGTAGGCATAGAGGTTGACGTCGTGCGCCAGCAGGCGGGCCAAGCGCTGCTTCATCCAGCCGACCACGCGGCCGTCTTGGCCGCGCCAAAACAGGCCGTGGTGCACAAAAATAGCATCTGCCTTTGCTTCTATGGCCGCGTCAATCAGTGCCAGCGAGGCAGTCACGCCGCTGACCACCTTGCAAATCTGGACTTTGCCCTCCATTTGCAAGCCATTGGGGCCATAATCCTTGAATCGCTCGGGCGTGAGCAGGGTGTTGAGGGCTTGGGTGAGTTGGTTTTGTGTGCAAGTCATAAAGTGGATTGTGTCAAATATGCGTCGCGTTTGGTTGTTTTTCTCGCAAGTGGTCACGGTATTTTTGGCCGCTTGGTTTGTCGTGGCCACCTTAAAACCGCAGTGGCTTGACCGCAAGCCCCAAGTGGGCAGTGGTTTGGTGCCGGTGATTGAAGCGCCCGCTATTGTGGGCAACGCCGCCAACACGCCAGCGCCCGAGGGCAGTTTTCGGGTGGCGGCCAAGCGTGCATCGGCTGCGGTGGTGAGCATCAGCACCAGCAAAAAGCCCGACAACTCGCAAAGCAACGACCCGTGGTTTCGCTTTTTCTATGGCGACCGCCAGCAGCAGCCCCAAGGCGGCGTGGGCTCGGGCGTGATCGTGAGCCCCAGCGGCTATATTTTGACCAATAACCATGTGGTGGAGGGGGCTGACGAAATTGAGGTCACTCTGCTAGACGCACGCCGCGTCAAAGGCAAGGTGATTGGCACCGACCCCGACAGCGATTTGGCCCTGATCAAAATTGACCTAGACCGCCTGCCCGTGATTGTGCTGGGCAACTCAGAGGCGCTGCAGGTGGGCGACCAAGTGCTGGCCATTGGCAACCCCTTTGGCGTGGGCCAAACGGTGACGAGTGGCATTGTGAGCGCGCTGGGGCGCAACCAACTGGGAATCAACACCTTTGAAAACTTCATCCAAACCGACGCTGCCATCAACCCCGGCAACTCCGGCGGCGCACTGGTGGACGCGCAGGGCAATTTGCAGGGCATTAACACCGCTATTTACAGCCGCAGTGGCGGCAGCATGGGCATAGGCTTTGCTATACCTGTGGCCACGGCCAAGCAGGTGATGGAAGGCTTGATCAAAGACGGGCAAGTCACGCGCGGCTGGATTGGTGTGGAGCCCGCTGAGCTCAATGCCGAATTGGCCGAAACCTTCAACATCAGCCCCAAAAATCTGCAAGGCGTGATCATTGTGGGCGTGCTGCAAAACGGCCCCGCCGCCCAAGGCGGCATCAAGCCGGGTGACGTGATCAGCGCGGTGGCTGGCCGCGAAGTGAAGTCAGTGACCGAGCTCTTGGCCAACGTGGCAGCACTGAAGCCCAACACCCCTGCCAAAATGAAAGTGCTGCGCGGTGACAAAAGCCTAGAGCTTGACGTATCCCCCGGCGTGCGGCCACGGCCTAAGGTGCAGCAGCAGCGCTAAACGCCAACAGTGCGGGTGTTATAGTTTTCTTTTTGGTGCAATATTGTGAGCACATCGACGGTATCAGCCTGAGGTCGGTAGCGGTGAAAAATTAAATATCCGCTCGCTCCAAAATCAACCACCAACTTGCGCACGCCTGCGCGTTCGGGCACTCGCGCACCAGCATGCGGCTGCGCTTGCAAGCCCAACAGAGCTTGGTAAATCACCTCATTGCCACGGTGGGCTACATCCAAGTCGTATTGCGCAAGAAATTCAAACAAACGCAGTAAATCAGCCTGCGCAACATTTGAGAGCTTTATACGTGGCATGCGGGCATGGGTGCGTTGCGGTCACGTTTGAGGGCATCTGCCCAGCCCTTGAACTCGCCCAATGTCACATGTAATCCCGTGGTGTCGTAATGCGCAATGGCAGCATCCACTGCATCTAGCATTGCGCGCTCCTGCTCTTCGCTTTCTAGGTATTTATCAATCGCATCCACCATCACGTAGTGGGGGCTGCGTTTTTTGTAAGCCGCTAATTCTGCAATACGCTTGCGACGTGCGTCTCCGAGTTTAACGGTGACGCTGAGGCTGCGCGGGCGCTCCAGTGCAATACTTGTCATGGTAACGATCAGTGATAATGGGTGTTACCATTTTATACAGCCAGGCGATATAGTCAAGTACCGCGCGCCAAGCAAAAAAGCCAGCAACCGCTGGCTTTTTTGCTTGCGCCAAACGTGGCGCAAAATGAGAACTTAACCGCCGTTTTTGCAACGCTTGCCGGGGTTCTTTTTGTTGTTGGTAGCCGTGCCGCGCTCTAGGCTGCGTTTTTGGCCTTTGCCAGTGGTGTAGCACACGCCTTTGGGGGCGACAGGGCGGGGGGTAGCTTTGCGGTCAGCTTCGGTACGGATTTTATTGGCCATGTCGGCGCTCCTAATGGGTGAAAGATAACTCTCGATTATCTCAGGTTTTTGGCGGCACAGCGGCTTCTGGTGTAACAGATTCGGGCGCTCCAGCTTCAGGCTCTACAGGCGCAGCCGAATGCTTGATGAAATACTTGGCAGCAACCATGCCAATTTCATACAAAATACACATGGGTATGGCCAGTGCCAACTGCGAGATCACGTCGGGTGGGGTCACCACAGCCGCCACCACAAAAGCCACGACGACAAAATAGCCACGGAATTCGCGCATTTTCTCAACCGTGACAATGTTAAAACGCGCCAACAGCATGACCACGATCGGCACCTGAAAAGCCAAACCAAAGGCAATATACAAACCCATGATGGCTTCCACATAGGAGGCAATGTCGGGGGTGGCAGCCACCGATGCGGGGGTAAACTGCTGGATAAAGCTGAACATTTTGTCGAGCACAAAAACCTGCACAAACCCAATGCCCACATAGGCCAACAAGCTGCCAAAAAAGATTAACGGCAGGGCGAATTTCTTTTCATGGGCATACAAGCCGGGTGCCACAAACATCCAAATTTGGTACATCAGCCATGGCAGTGCCAGCAGCACTGCGGCCATGAGCAACACCTTAAGCGGTACAAAAAATGGTGAAAACACGCCCACAGCAATTAACTTAGCGCCCGGCGGCATATGCGCTTTGATGGGCATGGCAATCAGGTCGATCAAACCGCTAGGCCCCGGGTAAATGGCCAGCAGCGCTGCGGCAATGGCCAATCCGTATACGCAATACAACAGGCGGTCGCGCAGCTCCATCAAGTGGGTGACGAAGGGCTGCTCAGTGCCTGCAAGTTCGTCTTCTTTGCTGGGGTCGGCCATGGGTTGGTGCTCTTGGATGGGTAACGGGAGGAATGGGGGCCGATTAATTAGGTTCTGACCCTAATTATTTGAACCTATTTGATGTTAGCGGGGCGGTAGCGCGCCACACGCGCGGCACCAGAAAGCGCCTTGGTGCGCACGCCGCTACGGGCTTTGAACCACTGGGGGGTAGCCCCCACCTTCACACGCCACTTTTTCTTGGGGTGGTTGTACTCGGGATAGCTGATGAGGCTATTTTCTAGGCTGTCGCTGCTGGAGCTGCCATTGGTGCTGCTATCTGTAATGCTGCCCGTGGTTTCATTCCATGATTTTTCAAAATCACTGGCATTGGTTTGCACCGCGCTTTGTACGTCGCGGGCAGCGCCTTCGACGCTGTCTTTCATTTTCTTGAGCTCGTCCAAGTCCATTGAACGGTTGACCTCGGCTTTCACGTCGGCTACATAGCGCTGCGCTTTGCCCAAGAGTGCGCCGACGGTTCGCGCCACGCGCGGCAACTTGTCTGGGCCAATCACTATCAGCGCGACGGCGCCAATCATGGCGATCTTGGAGATGCCTAAATCAATCACAAAGAACCTAGCAAATCAGTGCGGGCGCGTAAAAAGGCCACTCAGGCCTTGGTCGTGGCTTGCACGTCGATGGTGTCTTTGGCGGTGCTTGCGGCAGCATTAGTCACTTGGCCAGCCGGCATTTCGGGCTTGTCAGATGCACCACTCTCACCTGTTTTCATGCCGTCTTTAAAACCCTTGACAGCGCCGCCCAAGTCGGAGCCCATATTTTTGAGCTTTTTAGTGCCAAACACCATGACCACGATGAGCAAGACGATCAACCAGTGCCAAATAGAAAATGAACCCATGAATTTCTCCTAAACGAATAGTCCGATTCTAGTCGGATGCGGTGAATGTTCGGTAAAGTGCCTGTGAATTAGCCTTTAAGCCAAGGCCTAGGACCACCCATGACGTGGACATGCAGGTGGTGCACCTCTTGCCCCCCCTGTTGTCCATTATTGCTAACAATGCGAAACCCGCCTTCGGGGTAGGGTTTGCAGCCCTCTTGCAGCGCCAGCTTGGGAGCCAGCACCATCATGCGCCCCATCAGCCCTGCGTCTGCCTCTGTCAGATGCGCCATAGACGGGATATGCCGCTTGGGAATCATTAAAAAATGCACCGGTGCCCAAGGTTGCCTGTCATGGAAGGCGAAAATCTCCTCGTCTTCATAAACCTTGCGTGATGGGAGTTTGCCCGCAATAATTTTGCAGAAAATACAGTCGTTGTCACTGTCGTGTGGTGATATCATGCTATTAAAAATATAGTATTAAGTATGGCTTTATGCCCAAGCTTACACACGGACTTAGTACGGGCTGCGGTTGTCTGTAAAGCGCAGCCAGCCTTTGATACAGCGGTATAAATACCACAAGCCCACTATGGAGCTGGCGATCACGCCGGGTACAAAGAAGGCCAAATACAGTGGCGATGTCACCACAAACCACAGCATGGCCCACCAAAAAGTGCCAATCATGTAGCGGTGGTGCTCCGAATAGATGGCATCCATCTCGTCGCTTTTGCGGATGTAATTGATGACCAATGCCACCACCGCCAGCGTGTACATGCTGGCCCATGCAGCGGTGTGCAGGCCATACAAGACGTGCATGACCGTGCGGTCGCTGGATGATTTGGACGCTAGCGCCATGTAATCGGTTTCGCTCATAGGGTTCTCCTGTTTCAAGCGTTTGCTTTTTCGGCTGCTTCGCGCTCTTTGACCTTGCGCATGGCTTTTTCGTTGAGCCCACTGGTGCCCACGCGCCGCTCCAGCTCGGCCACCACGTCTTGTGCGCTCAGCCCGTAATGGGTAAGCGCCACCATACTGTGGAACCATAAGTCAGCGGTTTCATTGACTATTTTGGACTTTTGCGCAGCCGTTTGGCCACCGTAATCAGCGTCTTTGCAGGCCATGACCATTTCGGTGGCTTCTTCGCCAATTTTCTTCAAAAATGCGTCGGGCCCTTTGTGCAGCAGCCGCGCCACATAGCTTTGCTCTGGGTCGCCACCAATGCGGGTGGCCAGTGCAGCGCTCAGGCGGTCAAGGGAGTCGTTGGAATGCATGGGCTTACTTATAGATGGATTGCGGATCTTTCAAGACCGGATGGGTGATTTTCCACGCAAATTGCAGGGTTTTTGTAGGTTTTGGGGCAGTGGATGGCGCATTGGCGGCAGTGTTGCGGCCTAAATCAGCATCTGGGACTGCCTCTGACCCCGTCACTTGGGGTAGCTCGCCCACGGCTTCGAGCTGGTTAAAAAAGCAGCTGTGCCGCCCTGTGTGGCAGGCTATGCCAGGCGAGTGCCCCGTTTGTGTTACCTCCAGTAGCAAGACGTCGCTGTCGCAGTCCATGCGGATGCTGTGCACCGTTTGCACATGCCCAGACTCTTCGCCCTTGAACCACAGCTTGCCCCGCGAGCGGCTGAAATACACCGCCCGCCCCAGCTGCGCAGTGTGCCCCAGCGCCTCGCGGTTCATCCAAGCAAACATCAGCACGTCGCCGCTGCCCTGCTCCTGCGCAATCACAGGCACGAGGCCATTGGCATCCCATTTAATCGTGTCAATCCAGTTCATGCAGCGATTGTATGCGTGTACAGCCAAGCCAGAGGATACGTTGATGCCTTAATCGATGGATGGATAAAGTTATTATAAAAATATGCCAATGTCACGGTACTATGGTCATAGTATGCTATTATTTTTGAATATTTTTCACCACTTAAACGACAATTTAGTTAAAAATTAAATCCATGCCCATCGGAAAAACGACCCCCATTTTGCGCATTTTTGATGAAGCCAAGGCCAAAGCGTTTTACCTTGACTTTCTAGGGTTTAAAGTGGACTGGGAACACCGCT
>JANOYR010000223.1:0-18562 GCA_031428975.1 Polaromonas sp.
ACACTTGCACACCCTCAGAACAGCTGGTGTACAAAAAGCCATGCCCATCCAGCCTAAAGCCGTCAGATAAGCCCTTGTCAATGGTGGCAAAAACGCGCGGCGCGGCCAGATCTTGCCCGCCCACTACATCAAAAGCCATGATGTGGTGGTTGCCACTGCCATCGGTGCGTAGAGCAGCCGATGTGTCGGAAATGTACAGAGTCGACTCGTCTGGCGAGAAGGCCAATCCATTGGGCTCCTCTATCAAATCTGTGACGATGCGCAGGCTGCCATTGGCTGGGTCAAAGCGAAACACATAGCAAACGCCCAGCTCACTGACTGCTTTGTAGCCCTCATAGTCTGACAAAATTCCGTAGGGCGGATCAGTGAACCACAGCGTGCCGTCGGACTTGACCACGATGTCATTGGGCGAATTGAGACGTCGACCTTGATAGTTGTCGACCACGATTTCGTCGGTTTGCTGCGACAAATCAGCACCAAAGCGCGTGCGCACAATGGCACGCCGGCCATGCGAGCAATGCAGCAGCGCACCACCGGCCTCGCGCGTATGCCCATTGCAAAAATCCGCCTTAGCCCGCCACACAGTCATGCCATCCTGGGCATGCCAACGCAGCATACGATTATTTGGAATGTCGCTCCACAGCACCGAGTCGTCTTCGTGCATCCAGACCGGCCCTTCGCTCCACACCGCGCCCGTGCAAAGGCGCTGCAATGCTCCCGCAGAGTGTGCGACTTCTTGGAAGCGGGGGTCGTAGAGATGAAGCATCGGGATGCTAGGGGCTAGAAGACTGTTTTATCGAAATGGATAGCGCTATCCTAGCGCAGCAAAATGGCTTCTCAACTGGGATAAACCCTCTTATGCTGCCGCGTTCATTACTAACAGTTGTGTGTTGTTTCTGGCGCCCTGTTTCGCATCAGCTTGGTGGGCTGCGGCCTAGCCTTGGGGGCGTGCTGGATAAATTCAGGACAATTGCCTCTCCGAAGCGCTTAATCTCGAACGACATTTGGCTCTGACCTCGGTGCTTCGCCTGTCCGAAAGAAATGACCCCAATCAACCGGGCAGCACAACAACGCCAGAAAATCAAATGCGCATCAAAATAAATAGCAAACAATGACCATATGACGCTGACATTGCCCAAATATTCTCAAAAAATGCTCAATCTGGCTTAATTCCAGCCGTCGCAATCACCTGCTTCCATTTGCTTGTTTCCGCTGCAGCCAATGCCCCCAGCTGCACCGGGTCTAGATAGGCTGCCTCAGCCCCTTGCGATGCGGCGCGCTCCCTGAAAGCGGTGGTGGCCATGATTTTTTGCACCTCGGTGCTGATGCGGTCGATAGCAGCTTTTGGGGTTTGGGCATGGGTGTACAGAGCGAACCAGCTGGCTACTTCGAAATCTTTCACGCCCACTTCGGCGGCGGTGGGCACATTGGGCAGCGACGACAGGCGCTGGCGCGATGCCACCAGCAATGCTCGGAATCTGCCACTTTGGATGTGCGGGATCAGGGGTGGCGCTGTGGTCATGGTCATGTCGACCGAATTGCCCAACAAGTCGGCCAAAATCGGGCCCGTGCCGCGGTATGGAATATGCGTGATGAAGGTGCCTGTGCGCAGTTTAAAAAGCTCAGTGGCGATGTGCTGCACGCTGCCGTTACCAGCGGATGCGTAGTTGAGCTTGCCGGGGTTGGATTTGGCGTACTTGATGAGGTCTTGGCCAGTTTTGATTTGCTCCATGGTGGCGCGCACCACCATCACTTGCGGAGCGGTGTAGACATTGCAAATCGGGGCTAGATCTTTGAGCGGGTCATAAGGCAGCTTAACCAAATGCGGGCTCATGGTGTGAAAGCCCGAAAACGCCATGAGCAGGGTATGGCCGTCGGGCTTGGCATTCATCACTGCCAGTGAGCCTACTGCGCCGCTGCCGCCGCCCTTGTTGTCTACCACCACTGTCACGCCCAGCGCCTTGCCTAAGGGCTCAACCAGGGCGCGTGCTGCAATGTCAGCCGTGCCGCCCGGCGGGGCGGGCACGACTATGGTGAGCGAACGCTCAGGAAAAGCCTGCGCGCGCAAGGCGGGCATAGCTAGAGCGGCTGCGCTGGCGCTGAAAGCGCGAAGACTGGCGCGGCGGGAGATACTGGAAATTGTCATAAACACCTTATTTCATCAAATATTGTTTGGCAAAGCACTGGTAAAACAGCCCAAGCACGCGCGCAGTGCGACAAGTGGTCAGAGATGGCTTATTTAGTTCTAATTGCAGGTAGTCTTCAAGGGTTGAATGAGCAAAAAAAACACTGCTGTGCAGTTGAAAACCTGCTGGCGAGTCTAAATCTTTGGCCAACGCAAGCCAGCGGGCTTACCCCTAGAGCAGTCGTAGAGCGCTTGCACAATGGCGCATCAAAACATCGTAAAACGCGATGGCTTGTCGCAGACACTTGGGCCACAATAGCTGCAACCATCGCTAAACACGACACTTACCCACCCATCAACCCCATGCGCCCCACCGAACGCAGCTTTGCCCGCCGCATTGACTTGACCAGCTTGCAGCTGTTTGTGGCTGTGTGCGAGACTGGCAGCATAGGCAAGGCGGCGCAGCGCGAGTTCATAGCGCCTTCTGCCGCGAGCAAGCGCCTGAGCGATTTAGAGGCTGCGCTAGACACGCCGCTCTTATACCGCCACGCACGCGGGGTGCAGCCCACGCCTGCGGGGCAGAGCTTTTTGCACCATGCACGCTCGGTACTGGGCAGCTTGGATACCATGCAGGCTGAGCTGAGCGAATACGCCGATGGCGTGCGTGGCCATGTGCGGGTGCACGCCACGATTTCAGCCATTGTGCAGTTTTTGCCTGAAGACATTGCAGCGTTTTGCAAAGTGCATCCGCAGGTAAAAATAGACCTCCAAGAGCACCTGAGCACCGATGTGCTGCGCGCCATCACCGAGGGCTCAACCGATGTCGGTATTTGCACCCTGCCCAGCGCTGCGCTCAAAGCGACACAGGGCCTACAAACCAGGCATTACCGCAGCGACAAACTGGTTTTGGCCCTGCCGCGCACGCACCCGCTGGCGCGTAAAAAATCGGTGCTTTTCAAAGACACGCTGACGTATGACCATGTGGGTTTGCACAGCAACAGCGCCATTCATCTAGCCATGCGCCGGGCCGCCGCACTGGCTGGCCAGCCGCTCAAGCTGCGCATACAAGTTACGGGGCTAGACGCCATGTGCCGGATGATCCACAACGGCCTAGGCATAGGCGTGCTGCCCGACCGCGCTTTTGAGATGCTGCAAGGCTTGGGCGATTTGGTGGCTGTGCCGCTGGCCGATGGCTGGGCCAAACGTGACATTGCCTTGGTAGCACGCGATTTTGAAGCACTGCCTTTGACGGCACGGCTGCTGGTGGGGCATTTGGAGGGTGGAACTGCTTGATGCGGAGTTCTGGCCGCGAAGGGCGCTAAATTTACGCGAAAGACGCAAAAGGGAGAAAGAAGGAGAAAATGAATGCCAAAAATGAGTTGGAGAATTGAGTCAGGTTATTATGAGTTTCAATAGGAATTGAATAGCAAACAATGACCATATCACGCTGACATTGACCAAATTTTCTATAAATATGCATTTTTTGACTCCCTTTTGCGTTCTTCGCGCAGCTTTCGCGCCCTTCGCGGCCAGAAGTCCATCATGTGAGCAATTTTCAATTTGTAGCGTCGCATCCCCAACTGAACACTAAAATCACCCCATATTAGGAACCCTAACCATGCAAAGAACCCTGTACGACAAGCTTTGGGACGAACACGTTGTCCACACCGAAGAAGATGGCACGTCTATTTTGTATATTGACCGGCATTTGGTACACGAAGTGACCTCGCCGCAAGCCTACGAGGGGCTGCGCCAAGCCAACCGCAAGGTGTGGCGCATCAGCTCGGTGGTAGCCACGGCCGACCACAACACGCCTACTACGGGCTGGGAACTGGGCTACGACGGCATCACCGATTTGGTGAGCAAAGAGCAAATCACCACGCTGGACGACAACATCAAGGCACATGGCGCAGCGGCGTATTTTCCGTTTTTGTCCAAACGCCAAGGCATTGTGCATGTGATTGGCCCTGAGAGCGGCGCTACCTTGCCGGGCATGACTGTTGTTTGCGGTGACAGCCATACATCCACCCACGGTGCGTTTGGTGCGCTGGCCCACGGCATAGGCACGAGCGAGGTGGAGCATGTGCTGGCCACGCAAACTCTGCTGGCCAAAAAAGCCAAAAATCTGCTGATTAAAGTCGAAGGCACGCTGGCCAAAGGCATAACTGCCAAAGACGTAGTGCTGGCCATCATAGGCAAAATCGGCACTGCTGGCGGTACGGGCTACACCATTGAGTTTGCGGGCAGCGCAATTCGCGGTTTAAGCATGGAAGGCCGCATGACGGTGTGTAACATGGCCATTGAAGCGGGTGCGCGCGCTGGCTTGGTGGCGGTGGACGACAAAACCATAGAGTATGTGAAAGGCCGGATGTTCAGCCCCGGCACGGATGCTGTGAGCGGCAAATTCATTGGCGGCCCCGAGTGGGATCTGGCTGTGGCGCATTGGCGCACCCTGCACACCGATGCGGGAGCGGCCTTTGACCAAGTGGTGGAGCTCGATGCGGCGCAGATTTTGCCGCAGGTGACATGGGGCACATCACCCGAAATGGTGCTTTCCATTGATGGCCGCGTGCCCGACCCCGAGAAGGAAAAAGACCCGAGCAAGCGCCTAGCCATCGAGCGCGCCTTGGTCTACATGGGCCTAGAGCCCAACAAAGCGCTTAATGACTTGTTTGTGGACAAAGTATTCATTGGCAGCTGCACCAACAGCCGCATCGAAGACATGCGCGAAGCAGCCGCTATTGTGAAGAAAATTGGCCAAAAAGTAGCCAAAAATATCAAAGTAGCCATGGTGGTGCCAGGCTCTGGCATGGTCAAGGCGCAGGCCGAGGCAGAAGGCCTGCACGAGATCTTCAAAGCCGCAGGATTTGAGTGGCGCGAACCTGGCTGCAGTATGTGCTTAGCCATGAACGCCGACCGCCTAGAGCCCGGTGAGCGCTGCGCATCCACTAGCAACCGCAACTTCGAAGGCCGCCAAGGCGCAGGCGGACGCACGCACCTCGTGTCACCCGCCATGGCGGCGGCGGCGGCGGTGCATGGACATTTTGTTGATGTGCGGGTGTATGCTTAAAGCCGGACTACCGGACGCAGAGGACGCAAAGGTTACGCAGAAGACGCAAAAGGATACCAAAATTAATGGTTTAGGAATCGCGGTTGTTTGGAATGTGATCAGGTGATTTTTTTGTTTTAATCTTGATTTAAATTTGATTTTTCAACTTTATTTAATTACTTTTTTAATAGCAAACTATCACGATATGACGCTGACATTTAATGTATTTTTTATAAATTGTATGTATTTCTTCTTTCGGTATCCTTTTGCGTACTCTGCGAAACCTTTGCGTCCTCTGCGTCCGGCAGTTCTGACTTAAAACCTTCGATCAACCTATTTTTTAACTGGAGCAACAACATGCGCACACTTATCGCCCTCACAATAACAGCCGCATTCACCTTCCTAGCTGGTTGCAATACTGTCCAAGGCGTAGGCCAAGACATCAAAAAAGTGGGGGGCGTACTAGAAAACGCTGCCAAAAAGTAATATGCAAAAATTCACCGTGCACAAGGGCTTAGCCCTGCCGCTTGACCGCGAAAACGTCGACACCGACGCCATCATTCCCAAGCAGTTCCTCAAATCCATCCGTAAAACGGGCTTTGGCGTGAATTTGTTTGACGAATGGCGCTACTTGGATGCGGGTTTTCCCGGCCAAGACCCGGCCAGCCGCAAGCCCAATCCCGATTTCATCTTGAACCACCCACGCTATGTGGGTGCTTCGGTGCTCTTGGCTCGCAAAAACTTTGGCTGCGGCTCTAGCCGTGAGCATGCGCCGTGGGCGCTAGACCAATACGGCTTTCGCTGCGTCATAGCACCCAGTTTTGCCGATATATTCTTTAACAACTGCTTTAAAAACGGCCTGCTGCCCATCACGCTGCCCGAGGCACAAATCAGCCAGTTGTTTGACGACGCGCTGGCCTTCCCCGGCTACCAGCTCACGGTGGATTTAGAGCGGCAAGTGGTGGTCAAACCCCAAGGCGAAGAACTGCGTTTTGAGGTGCAAGCCTTTCGCAAATACTGCCTGCTCAACGGTTTTGACGACATCGGCCTGACCCTGCGCCAGTCCGACAAAATCAAAGCCTTTGAAACCCAGCGCTTGGCCACCAAACCTTGGTTGGCCAAAACCCTTCTTGCAGCTTAAGGAAATACCATGGCCAACAAACTCTTAGCCACTTTGGCCTTGGCGACAAGTTGCCTAGCACCAGTCGCGCATGCTGGATTGCTGGACGATTTGCTCAAAAATCCCAACATTCAGAGCCTCATCAACCGCCCCGACTTGAACACCTTGGTGGCCGCTTGCCGCGACGCGACCTACCGCGCTGCCAACACCGCCCAGTGCCAAAATATGGAAAACGCAGTTGTTTTGGCCAAATTGCCCAACGAAATGCGTGTACTCATGGGCAATCCGCAAAGCGCCAATTCCCTGCGGGAAATATGCGCTGCTGTGCAATCCACAGCGCAGGCCAACAGCTACCTGTGCGCCCAATTGCGTGCCGCCGAATCTGCAGTAGGCATTCCAGCGGCACCTGTAGCACCCGTTGCTCCCACCACCAGTGGAAACGATGGTTTGCGATAAAAATGCCATATGTCACCGCCATGTGGTGATTGTTTGCTATCTTATTAATAATTCCTTGACGTATATATGAAAATCGCAATCCTCCCCGGTGACGGCATCGGCACTGAAATCGTGGCTGAGGCCGTGAAAGTTTTGAACGTTCTGGGTTTGAAGTTTGAATCCGAAACCGCTCTGGTAGGCGGCGCAGCCTTTGAGGCTTATGGCCACCCGCTGCCCGAAGCCACGCTCAAGCTGGCCATGCAGGCCGATGCGGTGCTGTTTGGCGCAGTGGGCGACTGGAAATACGACAAACTCGACCGCCCGCTGCGCCCCGAGCAAGCGATTTTGGGGCTGCGCAAAAACATGGGGCTGTTTGCCAACTTTCGCCCTGCCATTTGCTACGAGCAGTTGGTCGATGCCTCCAGCCTCAAGCCTGAATTGGTCTCGGGGCTAGACATTTTGATCATCCGCGAGCTCACGGGCGACATTTATTTTGGTCAGCCGCGCGGCCGCCGTGTGGCCACCGACGGGCATTTTCCGGGGTCTGAGGAGGCGTTTGACACCATGCGCTACTCCCGCCCCGAGATCGAGCGCATCGCCCATGTGGCCTTTCAAGCCGCCATGAAGCGCGACAAACGCGTCACCAGCGTCGACAAAGCCAATGTGCTGGAAACATTCCAACTCTGGAAAGACGTGGTCACCGAGGTGGGCCTGCAATACCCCGAGGTGACGCTGGACCACATGTATGTAGACAACGCCGCCATGCAGCTGGTCAAAGCACCCAAGCGCTTTGACGTGGTGGTTACAGGCAATATGTTTGGCGACATTTTGAGCGACGCAGCCGCCATGCTGACAGGCTCCATCGGCATGCTGCCATCCGCCTCGCTGAATGCCAAAAACCAAGGCCTGTACGAGCCCAGCCACGGCAGCGCCCCCGATATTGCCGGCAAAGGCATCGCAAACCCGCTGGCCACGATTTTGAGCGCCGCCATGATGCTGCGCTTCTCGCTTGGCCAAATGGAAGCCGCCAACCGAATTGAGGCCGCCGTCAGCCAAGTGCTCCAGCAAGGCCTGCGCACGGTGGATATTTATTCCGAAGGCACTGCTAAGGTGAGCACGGCGCAGATGGGGGATGCGGTGGTGAAGGCTTTAGGCTGAGGGTGAACGGAGGGGGGAGGAGAAAATCACCTCTCCAATTCTGCTAAAATAAATTCTATGAACACATCAGCGACGATTTCACAAGCCCACACAGCCTTTGCGCTGCGTGCGCCAGCGTTCATTTCTTCCACCAAAACGACGACCATTAAAGGCTGATACAGCCCGGTTCGTCGCGCCCCACCCCGGAGCCAGACGAGCCGGGGGATCAGTCAAACCTGATTATTTTGAAAGGCGCAGCAACATGACAACTCCCAATTTATCCCTTGGCGGCAGACAGCCCTTGGTTGGCCTTGTAGGCTGGCGCGGCATGGTGGGCTCCGTGCTGATTGACCGCATGGTGGCTGAAGGCGATTTTGCGTTGATTGAGCCTGTGTTTTTCTCCACATCGAATGCGGGCGGCAAAGCCCCCGCGCAGGCCAAAAACGAAACCACGTTACAAGACGCTTTTGACATCGCCGCACTCCAAAGGTGCGATGTCATCATGACCGCGCAAGGTGGCGACTACACCTCAGACGTATTCCCCAAGCTGCGGGCTGCGGGCTGGGCGGGACACTGGATTGACGCGGCCTCCACCTTGCGCATGAATTCAGACGCCATCATTGTGCTAGACCCCGTCAACATGCCTGTGATTCAAACCGCGCTAACCAACGGCGGCAAAAACTGGATTGGCGGCAACTGCACCGTGAGCTGTATGTTGATGGGCGTGGGCGCTTTGTATAAAGCCGGTTGGGTGGAATGGATGAGCACCATGACTTACCAAGCCGCGTCAGGCGGTGGCGCACAGCACATGCGCGAGCTGCTCACGCAATACGGCACGTTGAACGCCGAGGTAAAAAGCCTGCTCGATGACCCAAAATCTGCCATTTTGGAGATTGACCGCAAAGTATTGGCCAAGCAGCGCAGCCTCAGCGCTGAAGAAACCGCTAACTTTGGTGTGCCGTTAGGCGGCAGCGTGATTCCTTGGATTGACAAAGATTTAGGCGATGGCATGTCCAAAGAAGAGTGGAAAGGTGGCGCAGAGACCAACAAAATCATGGGTCAGGGCGCGGCCTTTGGTGTTGACGCGCCCAAAGAAACCCCTGTGGACGGCTTTTGCGTGCGCGTGGGCGCGATGCGCTGCCACAGTCAAGCCCTCACATTCAAACTCAAGCGTGATGTGCCTTTGGCCGACATAGAAGCCATGATCGCAGCAGATAACGCTTGGGCACGGGTTGTACCCAACACCCGCGAGGCCACGCTGCGCGAATTAACGCCAGTAGCTGTCACAGGTAATATGCACATTCCAGTGGGCCGCATTCGCAAATTGGCCATGGGGCCTGAATATCTGGGTGCCTTTACTATTGGCGATCAATTGCTATGGGGAGCTGCAGAGCCATTGCGTCGTATGCTGCGGATTCTTTTGCAGGCATAATCACGCTATCACGGGCAGTGATTGCGTTGTCCGTGGGCAACAATCTAGAAAAAGCCGCCTGTGTCTGGCAACTCAATTGCAAGTTAAGTGGTTTCTCATCTTGTCTTCGTAATGCGTTGATGTTAAGGTTGTTTTTCAGAATTTCGTCTTGAGGACTTTGTGCGTACAACCACAATCAAACCATCTGCCAATTGCACCCCGGCCAAGCAGGCACGTCACCCTATTGCTAAACGGCAATTTTGGGCGACACCCATTGCTGCGGCTGTTATGGGGATTTTTGCACTGTCTGTTAGTCCAGATGCCCAAGCACTAGCTCTTGGGCGTATCTCGGTACTGTCCTCTATTGGTGAACCGCTGCGCGCAGAAATTGACGTGCCTGAAATCACGGCAGACGAAGCTGCCAGCCTGCGCACTGCCATTGCGAACCCTGATGCATTCAAGGCAGCAGGGCTGGAATACAACGCCGCCATCACCAATGTCACCATTAGCCTTCAAAAACGCCCCGATGGCAGGTCGTTTTTGCGCTTGGCGGGTGACAAAACGGTCAACGACCCGTTTGTAGACTTGATACTTGAGGCCAATTGGTCGGCAGGTCGTGTGGTTCGCGACTACACCCTGCTATTTGACCCCCCCTCGACCAAAGTGGGTCAAACAGCCGCTGTTACTGCGCCGATCATTAGTGCGCCATCTAGCCCTGCACAACTAGCCCCCGCTGCCACGGCAGCACCTGCGGCAGTAATTCAAGCCATAACACCTGCGCCCGCACTTGCACCGACGGCACCATCGCGTGCGCCTGCGCCGGCCAAAGCCGAGACTCCAGTCAGTGCAAAAAAACCAAGCCCTACAGTCAAAACACCAGATGGCAAAATTGTCGTCAAACCCGGCGACACAGCGGGATTTATTGCTGCCAAATTATTGTCCTCCGGTGTATCATTAGACCAAATGCTGCTTGCTTTGGTGCAAACGAACCCCAGTGCATTCATTTCTGGCGATGTCAACCGTGTTAAATCTGGCGCTGTGCTGAGCGTTCCCACAGTTGACCAAGCTGCCGCGACCCCTACGGCCCAAGCCAAACAAATGCTCTATGCACAGAGCAAAGATTTCAACGACTTTCGCCGCAAACTAGCGCAAAACGCTCCCAATGCCAGCCAAGGCACGGCTGCTCGCAGTGCATCTGGCAAAGTGCAGGCAAAAGTTGATGACAAAAAACAGGCATCTGCCACGCCCGACAAGCTCACGCTGTCCAAAGGAGGCATGCAGTCCAAAGCTGGCAGTAAAGAAGATGCGATTGCCAAAGACAAAGCCAAGAAAGATGCTGACTCCCGCGTTGCCGAGCTGTCTAAGAATATCAGTGACTTAGCCAAACTCAATGCCGCACCCGCCCTGCCCAAGGCTAATGCAGTGCTACCCGCCCTTGCAGCAAGTGCAACAAAGCCTGAAGCCGTCAAATCTGATACAACGGTGGCAGCTGCGGCTGGCGTGGCTACTGGTGCTGTTTTGGCTGCCAAAATAACCAGCACTATTGCTACTAGCGCACCTGTAAGTAGCACAACAGCCAATACAGTGTTAGCAGCTTCTACGGCCACCCTTGCTACCTCAACTGTCTCGGTAACGACATCTGTCAGCGCCTTGGCATCTAGCTCTACCTTTACCACGGGTGTTTCGGCTAGCGCAACGAGCGCGAGTGCCACAGTAGTCGCCCAAGCTGCTGCCCCCGCCTCTGCACCTAAAAAAACAGTAGTCAAAGCGCCTGAACCACCACCGCCTGAGCCTAGTTTTGTAGAAGAGCTCATGGAAAACCCTTTGGTTCTACCAGCAGCAGGTGGATTAATTGCCGCCTTGGGAGGCTTTGCTTTTTGGCGCTCACGCCAGCGTAAGAAAAACGCGCAGGTCGACAGCTCATTCTTAGAAAGTCGTCTACAGCCTGACTCTTTCTTTGGTGCCAGTGGTGGTCAACGTATCGACACCGCAGATGCCAGCGCATCCGCTACCGGTTCTTCAATGGTCTATTCACCAAGCCAACTCGATGCAGCAGGTGATGTTGATCCAGTTGCAGAAGCAGATGTTTATTTGGCTTATGGCCGTGATTTGCAAGCCGAAGAAATCCTCAAAGAAGCCATGCGAACGAATCCTTCGCGTGTTGCAGTGCATTTCAAACTGCTCGAAATTTATGCCAAACGCAAAGATGTGAAGGCGTTTGAAGTGGTCGCTGCGGAGGCTTTTAGCCTCTGCCGGGGTGAAGGCGAGCAATGGAATCAAGCCGCTGAACTTGGCCGCGAGCTCGATCCCGCCAACCCCATGTACAAGCCTGGTGGACAGCCTTTACCCGCGTATGCAGCCAGCTCGCCCGTGAGCGCTGCATTTGCAGCCAGCACCATGCCACAGTCTGTGTCCGCAGAATTTGCGCCCTCGACTCCGCCCGATGTAGATTTGGATTTGGATTTTTCATTAGGTGACGATATGGACCACACGGCGACTTCGCCGGTGCATATTCAACCCACCATCGCATTCAATGCACAGCCTGAACCGGTGGCAACGGTAGATTTTCCATTTGAGCCTGTTAGTAGCCCGCCGATACCAGTTGTAGCCAGTGCTCCAGCTGACGAGCTACCACTGGAGTTTGCGGGAAATGATCTGAATTTTTCGATGGATGACATCAGCTTTGACGTGCCTCCTGCGGCACCTGTATCAGCGAGTGCAGGTAACGCATTAGAATTTGATTTAGGAGATTTATCTCTTGATCTACCGCCATTGTCTGCTACGAAAAGCAGTGCAACTGTGCCTGCACCTCTGCTCTTCATTGGCGAAGAAACGGGTGAACTCGAAACCAAACTGGCTTTGGCAGAAGAATTCAGTGCCATTGGCGACCTAGATGGCGCACGCAGCTTGGCACAAGAAGTGGTGGATTTTGGCACGGGCGCACTCAAGTCCAAAGCACAAAAATTCATTGCCAATCTAGCGTGAGCGGCGCGTCCATTGCCTACCAGCCGAATTGCCTTAGGTCTAAGCTATAACGGAACTGCCTACCAAGGCTGGCAAAGCCAGCTTTCGGGGCAAACTGTGCAAGACAAACTTGAAAAAGCGCTGGCTTCCTTTTGTGGATTGGAAGTTGGCGCACGGGTAAGTACGCTTTGTGCAGGCCGTACAGACTCTGGAGTACATGGCCTCAATCAGGTGGTGCATTTTGATACCCCGCTAGACCGTCTGGATGCGTCTTGGGTACGGGGTGTCAATGCATTACTACCAAGGGATGTCGCTATACAGTGGGCTAAACATATGCCGCCCGAGTTCCACTGCCGCGCCAGCGCCGTTTCAAGGCGCTACGCCTATGTATTACTCGCATCTGGAGTGCGTCCTAGTGTAGAAACGGGTCGAGTGGGCTGGATACACAAACTCTTGGACGGCACTCAAATGCAGTGCGCGGCGGATTTACTCATTGGCGAGCATGATTTCAGCTCGTTTCGCGCTGCTCAATGCCAAGCGCTGTCACCCGTCAAAACCATCATTGCCATCCGCGTGCTGCAAAAGGGCGCTTATTGGCGTGTCGAATTTGAGGCCAATGCTTTTTTGCACCACATGATTCGCAACATCATGGGCTGCTTAGTTGCAGTGGGTCAAGGTGCACAGTCGGTTGAGTGGATGCAAACCGTCCTTGATGCACGCAACCGAAAAATTGCAGCGCCTACTTTTTCACCCGATGGACTGTATTTTTTGGGTCCAGTGTATGCGCCAGAGTGGAACTTACCCAACAGCGTGCCCGCATACGATTGGCTGCCATGAACCACCGAACTAGGATAAAAATTTGCGGCTTGACCCGCGAACAAGACGTGGACGCGGCTGTGCAAGCAGGTGCGGACGCGATTGGCTTTGTGATGTATGCCAAGAGCCAACGCTATGTAAGCCCCGAACGTGTGAAAGTGCTGATGCGGCGTATTCCCGCCTTTGTGTCCAGTGTATTGCTGTTTGTCAACGAAGATGCTACTAAAATAAGAGCAATATATGACGATTTGACACCGACATTGCTCCAATTCCATGGCGATGAAACAGAAAATAGCTGTTTGCAGCTAGCAAAACCCTATATTCGCGCCGCCAGAATCCCTTTGGATGCGCCGCAGGCCTTTGACTTGGTAAAATTCAACCAAGATTTTGCTTCTGCCCAAGCCATTCTGGTCGATGCCCACATTGAGGGCTTTGGCGGCGGGGGCAAAACTTTTAACTGGAATGCAATCAATTGGTCACATCCGCTACTCGCCGCAAACTCTCGCCTCGTTTTGTCTGGTGGGTTGACGCCTGCAAACGTGACCGATGGCATTTTGCAGGTGCGGCCTTGGGCCGTTGATGTCAGCTCGGGGGTAGAGGTCGATGCGATTGGTGCATCTGATGGATCAAAAGGATCAGACAGCACTCGCAAAGGCATCAAAGACCCCGACAAAATCTCCCAATTTATTGCTGCGGTGCGCCGCGCAGATACCCTACTGAATATTTTATGACTTACGAACAACCCGACGCCAGAGGGCATTTTGGCAAATATGGCGGCAGCTTTGTCTCCGAAACCCTCACCCATGCGATCAACGAACTGCGCGAAGCCTACGCGCATTACCAAAAAGATCCAGAATTCATCCGTGAATTCAACTACGAGTTGGCGCACTTTGTGGGTCGGCCGTCGCCCATTTACCATGCTGCACGCATGAGCCGCGAACTGGCTGATGGCACTGGTATGGGGGCGCAAATCTACCTCAAGCGCGAAGACTTGAACCACACTGGCGCACACAAGGTCAACAACACCATTGGCCAAGCGCTACTTGCCAAGCGCATGGGCAAGCCGCGCGTCATCGCCGAAACAGGTGCTGGCCAACACGGCGTAGCCACAGCCACTATTTGTGCCCGCTATGGGCTGGAATGCGTGATTTACATGGGCAGTGTAGACATTGCCCGTCAAAGCCCTAATGTTTACCGCATGAAACTGTTGGGTGCCACTGTGGTGCCCGTGGAATCTGGCTCCAAAACCCTCAAAGACGCACTCAACGAGGCTATGCGTGACTGGGTGGCCAATGTAGACAACACCTTTTATATCATTGGCACGGTGGCAGGTCCCCACCCTTACCCCATGATGGTGCGCGATTTTCAAAGCGTGATTGGGCAAGAATGCCTCACGCAAATGCCCGCGCACTTAGGTGCTGACAAACAACCCGATGCAGTAGTGGCCTGTGTGGGCGGTGGCAGCAATGCCATGGGCATTTTTTACCCCTACATTCCCCATGCCAATACCCGATTGATTGGCGTGGAAGCCGCTGGTGAAGGCCTAGACAGCGGCAAACACAGCGCCTCAATCCAGCGTGGCAGCCCTGGCGTACTGCATGGCAACCGCACCTACCTATTGCAAGACGACAATGGCCAAATCACCGAAACGCATTCGATCAGCGCGGGGCTTGACTACCCCGGCGTAGGTCCTGAGCATGCGTGGCTCCATGATATTGGCCGCGCCGAATACGTGGGCATTACCGACAAAGAGGCTTTAGACGCTTTTCACTACCTATGCCGTACCGAGGGTATCATTCCAGCGCTTGAATCCAGTCACGCAATAGCCTACGCCATGAAGCTGGCCAAAACCTTGCGCACCGACCAAAGCATCTTGGTCAATTTATCAGGCCGTGGTGACAAAGACATTGGCACGGTGGCCGATTTGTCGGGCGCAGACTTTTATTGCAGGCCGTCATGCCGTGGACAATCGATCAAAGGACTAGAAATGCCGATGGAGTTCAAGCGATGAGCCGCATAACCCCTACCCTGACCGCACTCAAAACCGCTGGCCGTACCGCACTCATTCCCTATGTGACCGCTGGTTTTCCGTATGCCAATATCACGCCTGATTTGATGCACGCTATGGTGGGCGCAGGTGCTGACATCATCGAACTGGGCGTGCCATTTTCAGACCCCATGGCTGACGGTCCTGTGATTCAAAAAGCAGGTGAAAAAGCACTAGGTTTTGGTATTGGCCTCATCCAAGTG
This sequence comes from Polaromonas sp., assembly GCA_031428975.1. Taxonomy (GTDB): domain Bacteria; phylum Pseudomonadota; class Gammaproteobacteria; order Burkholderiales; family Burkholderiaceae_C; genus JAAFIP01. The sequence continues at coordinate 15,308 of JANOYR010000223.1, forward strand.
TTAGACATGGTGAAAAGCTTTCGCGCCAAGGACGACAAAACGCCCGTGGTGTTGATGGGCTACGCCAACCCCGTGGAGCGCTACGACATCAAACACGGCGCAAATGCGTTCGTGAAAAATGCATCCAAAGCGGGCGTTGACGGCGTGCTGGTGGTGGACTATCCGCCCGAAGAGTGTGAGGAGTTCGCCGCCACGCTTACAGCCCATCAAATGGATTTGATTTTCTTGTTGGCGCCCACTTCTACCGATGCGCGTATGGCGCTGGTGGGCAAGTTGGCCAGTGGCTATGTGTATTATGTGTCGCTCAAGGGTGTGACGGGCTCGGGTGCGCTCGATGTGGGTGCTGTGGCGGCGGCTATTCCGCGCATCAAGCAGTTTGTGAGCATCCCTGTGGGCGTGGGTTTTGGCATACGCGATGCGGCCACGGCCAAGGCGATTGGCGCTGTGAGCGACGCGGTGGTGATTGGCAGCAAAATCATCCAACTCATAGAAGACCAACCACACGAGCGAGTGACAGGTGTAACCACTAACTTCTTGCGTGACATACGTGCTGCATTAGACTCCTAAAACCTGACGCTTAAAGGGAAACCACCATGTCTTGGCTAGAAAAACTCCTGCCCTCCAAAATGGAGCAAACTGACCCCGCAGACCGGCGCAGTGTGCCTGAAGGCTTATGGATCAAATGCCCCAGCTGTGACTCAGTCCTTAATAAAACCGATCTAGAGCACAACCAAAATGTCTGCCCCAAATGCAGCCACCACCACCGTATTAGTGCGCGCGCACGTCTCAATGGCCTGTTAGATGCGGAAGGTCGCTACGAGATCGGACAAGAAGTGCTGCCAGTGGACGCACTCAAATTCAAAGACAGCCGCAAATATCCCGAACGACTCAAAGAAGCGCTGGAAAACACAGGCGAGACCGATGCCTTGGTAGTCATGGGCGGCTCAATCCACAGCATCAACTTGGTGGTGGCCTGTTTTGAATTTGATTTTATGGGCGGCTCCATGGGCTCGGTGGTGGGCGAACGCTTTGTACGCGGTGTGGAAACCGCCGTTGAGCAGAAAACCCCCTTCGTGTGCTTCACCGCTACAGGCGGTGCACGCATGCAAGAGGGACTGCTTTCGCTCATGCAAATGGCCAAAACCAATGCGTCACTTACTAAATTAGCCAAAAAAGGCCTGCCCTACATCAGCGTGCTGACCGACCCTACCATGGGTGGTGTGAGTGCAGGATTTGCCTTTGTGGGCGATATAGTGATTGCCGAGCCTAAAGCCTTGATTGGTTTTGCGGGCCCACGCGTGATCGAGAGCACGGTGCGGGAAAAATTGCCCCCGGGCTTTCAACGCGCCGAGTTTTTAATGCAAAAAGGCGCTGTAGATTTCATTTGCGACCGCCGCGAGCTGCGCAAAAAACTAGCTGATTCTCTGGCTATGTTAATGCGCCAGCCCTCTGATGCCGTGGCCTGATTTATCGGGGAGTTCAAGCATGCAGTTGCAGTCTTTACCACTTTTCCCACTGGGCAACCTGCTTTTTCCCGGTGGCTTGCTGGGGCTGCGGGTATTTGAGGTGCGCTACTTAGACATGATTGGCAAATGCATCAAAACTGGCGCACCCTTTGGTGTGGTGGGCATCACCCAGGGCAGCGAAGTGCAGCGCGCTGGCAGTCCTGCGGGGCAAGAGCGGTTTGCCAAAGTGGGCACCATTGCAGTCATAGAGCAACATGAGAACCCCCAAAGCGGCCTGATTGTGATCAAGTGCAAAGGGGCACAGCGCTTTCGTACTTTGCGGACTGAGCAACTCAAGCATGGCTTGTGGGTGTCGGATGTCGAACGAATCGATGACGATATGGCTGTCACCGTGCCGCCCGATTTGCAGGGTGCTGCCATAGCCTTTGAGCATCTGGCCATTTCTATAGAGGCGCAGGTAAGTAGTCCTGCCGCTATGCCCTTTAGTCTGCCCATCCAAACCGCAGATTGCGGCTGGCTGTCCAATCGCTGGTGTGAGCTGCTCCCTCTGCAACCCGAGCTCAAACAACGTCTCATGGAGCTAGACAACCCGTTGGTTCGTCTAGAGTTAGTGCATGATATCTTGCAGCGGCAGGGGCTGGTAAAGTAGAAATTCACGCCGTTATTTATGCTATATTTTTAATAGCATACTATGTCTAACTGACAGCGACATTGGTCGATTTATCTATAAAATTGGAGACTATGCTCCATTTTTATATTCTGGCACTTGCGCTCTGAGCCATGCGCGGATTTGGGTATCTTGGGGGTTCGCTCCAAAAGATATCAAGTCGGCTAGCACCTGATTGGTATGCAGATCAGCGTGTGTGGCAATATTGGCTATGCGTAGCTTCGGGTGGGGGGTGGCTTGGGTCGTTTCGTCGTCTGCCAACAGCTCTTCAAAAAGCTTTTCTCCAGGGCGCAGTCCCGTGAAATGGATAGGAATTTCTTGCTCGGTTTTACCGGAGAGACGCACCATCATTTTGGCCAAATCGACGATTTTGACGGGTTCGCCCATATCCAATACAAAAATCTGACCAGACTCACCCATTAAACCTGCCTGCAACACCAATAGCGCCGCCTCGGGAATCGTCATAAAGTAACGCACGATATCAGGATGCGTGACGGTAATGGGACCACCTTTGGCGATTTGCGAGGTAAACAAAGGAACGACCGAGCCGCTAGATCCGAGTACATTGCCAAAGCGTACCGACAAAAACTGCGTGGGCACATCCTGCCCAGAGGCCTTAAACTCTCTCGCCACGGCCTGCACCATCAGCTCTGCCATCCGCTTGCTAGCGCCCATCACATTGGTGGGGTTCACGGCCTTGTCAGTCGAAATCAACACAAACCGCTGCGCCCCACACAGCCCAGCCGCCCGTGCCACGTTGTACGTACCCAGCACATTGGTGCGCAGCGCCTCCACGGTGTTTCTCTCTTCCATAAGCGGTACGTGTTTATACGCTGCTGCATGAAAGACCACGGCAGGCTTGCATTCAAGCGCGATAGCCTCAATGCGGTCGGCTTCGCGCACATTGGCAGTGTAATATGAGGTCTGCAACTGCGGATGCGCCGCGCGCAGCTCCTGCTCCAGTGCGTACACTGCATATTCCGAAATATCCACACACACCAGCCTAGATGTGCCCAACCGAGCCAACTGGCGACACAGTTCAGAACCGATCGAACCGCCAGCTCCTGTGATTAAGACACATTGGCCGGAGAATAAATTTGCTAGGCCTTTCATGTCTAATGC
>JANOYR010000224.1:0-53244 GCA_031428975.1 Polaromonas sp.
TTCATGGACGACGAGATCGCCGAAAGCTACCTGCTCGACAGCGTGCTCACCCTGGTCGATGCCAAGCACGCCGAAAGCCAGCTCAACACCCGGCAAGAGGCGCGCCGGCAGATCGGCTTTGCCGACCAGATTTTCATCAGCAAGGCCGACCTGGTCGAGCCGGCGGCCGTGGCCGCGCTGGCGCACCGCCTGCGCCACATGAACCCGAGGGCAAAGCAGACCCAGGTTCACTTCGGCGAGGTGCCGCTGTCCGAGGTGTTCGACCTGCGCGGCTTCAACCTGAACGCCAAGCTCGATATCGACCCCGAGTTTCTGAAGTCCGATGCACACGACCATGACCATGGGCACGACCACGCCGGCCACGAACACGACGAGCACTGCGACCACCCGCACCACCATGCGCACGACGACGACGTGAAGTCGTTCGTCTTCCGCTCCGACAAGGCCTTCAACCCGGCCAAGCTGGAGGATTTTCTGGGCGCCATCGTCCAGGTCTACGGCCCGAAGATGCTGCGCTACAAGGGCGTGCTCAACATGAAGGGCAGCGACCGCAAGGTCATCTTCCAGGGCGTGCACCAGCTCATGGGCAGCGACCTGGGCCCGAAATGGGCGGCGGGCGAGAAGAAGAACAGCAAGATGGTCTTCATCGGCCTGGACCTGCCGCGCGACGTCTTCCTGCAGGGCCTGGAGCAGTGTCTGGTCTGAGCCGACGCAAGCGTTGCCCCTGCGAAGCTGGGCAGCGAAGTCGGCTCGTTCAGAGCTAACCGGATGCGAAAAACTCTCACGCTCTGAGCCGACGAAGCGAGGCGCCTATGCAATTGCGCAGCGCAGGCGACTCGATCAGAGGCTCGACCCCTGCTTCGAGGAGCGAAAGCCTCTCAGCCTCTGAGCCGACGCAAGCGTTGCCCCTGCGAAGCTGGGCAGCGAAGTCGGCTCGAACTCAGAGCGCACCGGATGCGAAAAACTCTCGCGCTCTGACGCGGCGCGGCCCCGGCCGGCCGCATGAAACAGGTCACGCGCCAGGGTAAGGAAGCCGCCTCGCGACACCGGATGGCGTGGCTACAATCCGCGGCGCCCGAATCCCGCCGCGCATTGGTGCCGGTCCTGCCACGAGGGGAGAAACCGGCGCGAGGAGATTGAATTGAGCAAGACACCGGTCCAGAAGACGACGCCGAAGACGGCGCCGGCCAGCTTGCCGCCCGCGGCCGCCAAGAGCGCCAAGACCACCCCCGCCGCGTCCGCCAAGGCGGGCGCGATCCGCAAGCCGCCGGCGGCCCAGCCGGTGAAGGCGGCGCCCCGTCCGGCTGCGCCGCTCGCTGTCGCGGCGGTGGCGACCGCGCCGCCCGCCGCGCCCAAGCCGGTGCTTGCCGCCGCGCCGGCGCCGGCCAAGCCGCGCACTCGCTCGGGTGGCAAGGCCTTGTACGTTCCGGTGCAGGCGCCGCTGCCGCTGCCGACCTCGCGATTCGCCGACCGGTTCGCGCCGCCCCGGCCGCCGACGCGCCAGATGAACCAGGTCGAGCTCGACACCCCCAAGCACACCCAGAAACACGACCCGAAACTCGCCAACGCCTGGAAGGGCAAGGCCGGCAAGGACCTGGCCGAGGCCGAAGTGCTGGCGATGCCCGAGGCCGAGTACATGAACGACAAGCAGCTCGAATTCTTCAAGGGCAAGCTGCAAAGCCTGAAGGACGACCTGCTGAACAACGCCGGCGAAACCACCGAGCACCTGCGCGAAGACACCTCCATCGTGCCCGACCCGGCCGATCGCGCGACGATCGAGGAAGAGCACGCGCTCGAGCTGCGCACGCGCGACCGCGAACGCAAGCTGCTGAAGAAGATCTCGCAGTCGCTGACCCGGATCGAATCGGGCGAGTACGGCTTTTGCGACGAAACCGGCGAGCCGATCGGCCTGGGCCGGCTGATCGCCCGGCCGACGGCGACCTTGTCGCTCGAGGCCCAGCAACGCCGCGAGTTGAAGCAGAAGCTGTTCGGAGACTGAAGAAGGTCTGATCGACGACCCACCAAGCCGCCCGCGCAACCGCCATGTCGGACCCCAAAGACAATACGAGCTTCTTCCGCAAGGTCGTCAAGTTCGTGGCCAATCCGACCACGGAGTGGGCCGAGATCGGAGCGCCTCCGCCGCGTTCGCGCGAGGACGAGTACGCCAAGTCCGAGCTGATGGCGATGATCGAGCGCAAGCGGCGCAATGATTTTGTGCGCAAGCGCGAGTTCGACATGCTGCGCAAATTGCGCAGGCGCGAGGCCGTGGTTGGCTCAGCAGACGGATCTGGTCGCCCCTCCTTCTTCCAAAGCAGCTTGCCCTCTAAGCCCGACGACAGGGCCATGACGCTCAAGAAAATTGACGAAATTGAAGCCCAAATGTCGATGCAATGGTGGAAAACCAAGCATGGCAATGCCTCGACACTTCCGCCCAACAGCAGTTTTCCCACTTCTGGGCTCAACAGTATCGACAGCAACGCACCCAAGCCTCTCAAGCCATCACAAGATTTTCAATACCAAAAAACCGATGCAGCTCCACTTGGTTTGGGTAAACCACTGTCGCCGCCCGCTAGTGCGCCAGCCACTGCCCCCCAAGAAGCGCAAGATACGCAACAAATCACCGAGCCCACTCCATTGGTTCCAGCCGAGCCGCCTGCTAGCCCGAGGGCAGCGCCTCAAAATACAGCCCCTGTTCGTCCCGATCTCGCACCGTTAGAGTTCACTGCCAAACCCTTGCCAGTACGCAGCCCAAGCGCTAACCCCAAACCACCCCCTCCAATACCAGCCGCTAAAGCACCGATCTACGGCGGCTTAGCGGGGTATGAAGGCGGTGCAACGACAGGATTTTCTGCCTCAAAGCTTTTTGCATTAGAGGTAGACGAGGTGCAGCACGACCCTGAGTTAGAAGAGGCGGCGATTCGTTTTGCAAACGGTGACGACGAAGGCGCTGAAGCAGGCCTTCGAGAGGCACTCTCGCCTGCGGGACACCGTGCAAACCATGAAGACACTTGGTTGACGCTGTTTGACTTATACCGTGCCACTGCGCAGCATGATAAATTTGAAAGCATTGCGATTGATTTTGCGGGTAAATTTGGCCGTTCCGCTCCGCAATGGTTCTCCATGCCCGAGATGGTGGGAAAAATGGGGCTTAGCACCCTTAGCGAGGGCGTACAAAATAAAAAATCCGACTGGCGATGTCCTGCGCGTTTGGGCATGCAAAGTGTTGCCGCCCTCAATGCTGCTTTGCTGAAAGCCGTGATGCCATGGCGAATCGATTGGACTCCTTTGCAAACGATCGAGCCTCTGGCAGTTGCTGCTTTGCAGCGGCTTTTTGCGCATTGGGCTTTGCAACCGATTCAGTTGCGTTTTATGGGGGCTGGCAATTTAGAGTCTGTGTTGCAAAATGCAACGCCTTCTGGCAAGCCAGAGGTGCCGCAAGAGTATTGGAAATTGCGCTTGGAAAGCCTGCGTTTGATGCACAGGCCCGATGAGTTTGAGCTCATTGCATTGGATTTTTGCGTCACCTACGAAGTTTCACCGCCCGCTTGGTCACCTGCGCGTTGCGAGTACAAGTCCTTAGATTCGGGTGGAGAAACCCAGGCAGGTCACACCATCATCGGTGAGGCCATGCATGACTCTATTTCGACAGGCTTGAGCGCATATGGTGATTTGCAGTCCGGCTCATCACTTCAGTCTGCCCAACTGGCAGCAGTAGAGTTGTCAGGTCAAATCAAAGGCGATGCGCAAGCTGCATTAGACAAATTAGAGCAGCGATTTGCTGGGGCTGATGTGTTGGTCATTTCGTGTAGCCGATTAATCCGAGTCGACTTCTCTGCGGCTGGGAATCTGCTCAATTGGGTGACCGCACGCCAATCAGAGGGGCGAACGGTGCAATTTGGAGAGGTTCACCGTCTTGTCGCAGCATTCTTCCATGTAATCGGCATCAGTGAGCATGCGCAGATTGTTACGCGCACGAATTAGTAACTGTTTTTTTGTACAGAGTGGAAAATATTTTGCCTCAATCAGTTGGGCGAATCACTTTCAATATCCTTTCTAAGTCCTTCTATTAAAAGACTTTTTTCAATAAAACTGTGCCCATTCACTCGGGGTGTAAGTCTTTGATTTAATTGAAATTTTTTCGCGCCGCAAGGTTGCAATTCTATTGAATACTGGTACAGTGGTAGATAGTGCAAAAAAGTGGATATTTATTCCATTTTTACTCCTCATTCACCATGTTCAAAGGCGTTTCCGCAATCTCACTTGATACCAAAGGACGTCTTTCGATGCCAACCAGGCATCGCGAGGTGCTGGAGTCTGCCTCCAACAATCGCATCACTTTGACACGTGATCCAGACGGATGCATTTTGATTTTTCCAAGATCTGAGTGGGAAATTTTCAGTGTGCGCATTGCCGCCTTACCCATGTCGGCACGATGGCACAAGCGTGTCTATTTGGGCAGCGCTATGGACGCAGAGCTCGACGGAACTGGGCGGGTATTGGTCTCGCCTGAGTTGAGAGCCGCAACCGGCATCACAAAAGAGACGCTGCTGATAGGCATGGGCAGCCATTTTGAGTTGTGGGACAAAGAAACTTACGCAGTAGATGAAGGCAAAGCCTTGGCCCATGGTGTGCCTGAGGCGCTGCAAGGCTTTAGCTTCTGATGACTGCTATGCAAACCAATGGCCAACACACCACGGTGATGCTGACAGAGGCAGTAGATGCGCTGGTCGTCTCACCCGATGGATTTTATATAGACGGCACTTATGGGCGCGGGGGGCACTCACGATTAATACTGTCTAGGTTGTCGCCACAAGGACGTTTGCTAGCACTGGATAAAGACCTAGAAGCGATCGCACAGGCCAGTACGGTAGACGATGCCCGCTTTCAAGTTCGCCACCAGGGTTTTGCCCAGTTGCGTGAAGCTTGCGACAGCAAAGTAGACGGTATTTTGCTGGACATTGGGGTGAGTTCGCCGCAAATTGACAATGCACAGCGTGGATTTAGTTTTCGCCGTGATGGCCCTTTAGATATGCGGATGGACACCACACGCGGTCAAAGCGTAGCGCAATGGTTGGCTGTTGCCGCAGTCGATGACATATCGAAAGTCATTCGTGACTATGGCGAAGAGAGATTTGCACTTCCAATCGCAAAAGAAATCGTGCACCACAGGCAAGCGCATTCCCCTTTAACGCGCACCATCGAGCTAGCGCAATTGGTGGCTGGGGTCGTTAAAACGCGTGAACAAGGACAAGACCCGGCTACAAGAACGTTTCAGGCACTCAGAATTTTTATCAACGAAGAGTTAGACGAGCTTCAAAGTGCATTGCAAGCGTCGATTGCACTTTTGAAGCCCGGTGGCCGCTTGGTAGTGATTAGTTTCCATTCGCTAGAAGATCGGATTGTGAAGCAATTTATTGCGAAAAATAGCCGTGAAGAGGTCGATCGCAAATCGCCTGCTTGGATGTTGCAAACGTCGAAGGCGATGCAACTCGAAGCCCTGTCTCGTTCCAAGCCTAGCAGTGCAGAAATTGCATCCAACCCGCGCTGCCGCAGTGCCGTAATGCGTGTCGCCCAGCGCACAGAGGCCGCGTTATGACGCGCTTGAACATCGTACTTTTATGTGCAGTGATCGCGAGTGCGATGTATTTGGTTCGCACACAGTACGAATCACGCCGCATCTTTGTTGAGCTCGAAAAAGCTACCTATGAAGCCAAAAAACTTGAAGTTGAACGCGAAAAATTAGGAGTTGAAAAACGTGCGCAGGCAACACCTTTGCGGATTGAAAAAATTGCCAAAGAGCAACTTCAAATGCGCAGTGCCAACCCTGCAATTACCCAATATGCCAAGTTACCCAGTCAAACGGTAAACATGCCGCACGATCAATCACAGGTTGAAAAGCCATGAGCCAAAGTGTGACCTACGGCATGAGCCCATTGCTTGCTAGCAAGACGCCGCTATGGCGAAGCAAATTGGTGGTGGCTATGATTGCGGTGTTTTTCACGGGCTTGGCTGCGCGTGCTGCCTATGTTCAGGTGTTCAACAATGATTTTTACCAACGCCAAGGGGCAGTACGCTTCGCTAGAACACTAGAGTTGCCCGCCAATCGCGGGAAAATATTGGATCGCAATGGTTTAATTTTAGCGTCTAGCATTCCGGTACCTAGTATTTGGGCCATACCGGAGGATGTTGATAAAGACAAGGCTAAGCTGACACAATTGGCAAAATTGTTAGAAATTCCTGTGTCGGAATTGATCAAAAAACTCAATGACGAAGACAAAACTTTTGTTTGGCTTAAGCGACAGGTGGATGATGCAGTTGCCCTTCAAATAGCCGCACTCGGTATCAAAGGCATATACCAGCGCAAAGAATACCGACGCCAATACCCAGAGGGTGAAGCGGCAGCCCATGTAGTGGGCTTTACCAATATTGAGGATTCTGGACAAGAGGGCATGGAGTTGGCTTTTAATAAGGAGCTTGGGGGTCGAAGCGGCTCACGTCGGGTCATTAAAGACAGGTTAGGACGGGTGGTAGAAGACGTAGGCGAGCAAGTACCACCCGCGGAGGGGCGCGATTTGCAGTTGTCGATAGACAGCAAGGTTCAATTTTTTGCCTACCAAAAATTGCGGGATGCAGTTTTGGAAAACAAAGCCAAGGGTGGCAGTGTCGTGGTGATAGACACCTACACCGGTGAAGTGTTGGCGTTAGCCAATTACCCGAGTTACGTTCCCAATAGGCGTCAAAACGTGGGCATTTCACAAATGCGCAACCGTGCGTTGGTCGATACATTTGAACCGGGGTCAACCATGAAGCCTTTTATTGCTGCATTGGCGCTAGAAAAAGGGTTAGCAAAGCCCGACACGCCCATTCAAACAGCACCCGGAAAAATCACGATTGGAGGCTCCACCATAGCGGATGCGCATCCATACGGAATATTGACTGTGAACGAGGTGATACAAAAATCGAGCAACGTAGGTACCGTAAAGCTGGCCATGCAAATGCAAGCTAGTGAAATGTGGCAAATGTATAGCCAAGTAGGCTTCGGACAAAAACCCCAACTACCATTCCCAGGTGTCGTGAGCGGTAAATTACGTGCGGCCAAGACATGGCGACCGATCGAGCAAGCGACAATGAGTTACGGCTACGGATTGTCAACCAGCTTATTTCAACTGGCACGTTCATACAGCGTTTTCGCGCGTGATGGCGAGTTAGTTCCGGTGACTATGCTCAAGAGCTCCGAGGCTGCTATTGGCGTACGTGTGATGAGCGAAAAAAGTGCGAAGGCAGTCCGCCATATGCTAGAGCTGGCTACCAGTGCCGGAGGCACGGGCCCGAAAGCGCAGACAGTTGGCTATTCTGTTGGAGGCAAAACTGGCACGGCCAGAAAACAAGAAGGTAAAGGCTACGCAGATAAAAAATACCGCAGCTGGTTTGTTGGGATCGCTCCTATAGACAATCCACGTATCACAGTTGCTGTAATGATTGACGAGCCAAGCAACGGGAAATTTTTTGGAGGAGATGTGGCCGCCCCAGTTTTTAGTGAAACTGTTGCGCAGACATTGCGTGTACTTGGTGTGAAACCAGATATTGCGGTTAAGCCTCAAATCGTGGTGAAGGCTGAGGAGGAGTCGTTTTGAAAAAATCGATGACCAATTTGTGGGCGTTCAATGAGCCATCCGCGATGACTGCTTGGCTGAAACAAAATGTAGCTGGTCGTTTGATTACAGACAGCAGAGTTGTCAAAGCAGGTGACTGTTTTATTGCGTGGCCTGGTGCAAAAACAGATGGTCGGCAATATGTACAAGCAGCGTTTGATTCGGGTGCGCGCATATGCGTGGTGGAGCAAGAAGGCAGCGCATCGTATGAATTCACGGATACACGCATTGGTATGTACCAAGGACTCAAAACAGACGCTGGATGGATTGCGGATGCATATTTTGATCATCCTTCAAAATCGATGGATGTGTTTGCAGTGACAGGTACAAATGGCAAAACAACAACCGCATGGTTGCTGTCTCAAGCTATCGCCAATGCAACCAGCTTTCCATGCGGGATTGTGGGCACTTTAGGCATAGGTTTAGCAATGCCTGGAGAAATACCAAGTGTTGTACACAATGGCTTGACTACGCCTGATCCAGTGCTATTGCAAGAGTCATTCGCAAGTATGCGCAAGGCCAATGCTAAATCATGTGTGTTGGAGGCATCGAGCATCGGAATTGCCGAGGGGCGATTAAATGGCACAAATATCCGTGTGGCAATATTCACTAACTTTACCCAAGACCATTTAGATTACCACAGCAGTATGCAGGCCTATTGGGAATCCAAGCTACAGTTGTTCAAATGGAGCGGTTTAGAGTCAGTAGTGGTCAATATAGATGATGTTAAAGGCGTAGAACTTGCAGATTTTGCAGAAAAAAAAGACTTAGATGTATGGACTGTATCGGCTACTCAAGTAGCAAAGATTTATGCGGAAAAAATAGAGTACGCACACGACGGCATGGTCTTCGATTTGGTGGAGGGTGAAAGCCGACACCGGCTACAGACCCATTTGATTGGCAAATACAACGTGATCAATTTATTGGGTGTTGTAGCAGCGTTGCGAATTATGGGTGTTCCGCTGAAAAAAACGATTGATGTATGCATAAAATTTGTCCCTGTACCAGGTCGAATGGAGCAAATTAAGCTGGGCACTGATCCGCTTGTTATCGTAGATTATGCCCATACTCCGGATGCATTAATGCATGTACTGAAAGCACTGCGCCCCCTAGTCGAGGCGAGGCATGGTGCACTATGGGTTGTATTTGGGTGTGGTGGGAATCGCGATACCAGTAAGCGCCCACTGATGGGGCGTGCAGCTCAAAACTTTGCAGACCATATTGTGGTCACAAACGATAACCCACGTAACGAAGAGCCAGAAAATATTGCCGATGAAATATTACAAGGCATAGAAGAAAAATCCAAAGTCACAGTCCAATTAGACCGTGCAAAGGCGATCGCGTTTGCACTTTCACAAGCCTCTACCCTTGATGTCATTGTGGTGGCAGGCAAAGGACATGAACAGTACCAAGAAATACGCGAAACAAGGTGGCCATTTTCTGATGCTGAACAAATAAACCGTATGCTACAGAAGAAAGAAAACACACCATGATGTCTCTTCAGCAGGCAAAGGCATGGATACCACAAAGTAACATTGTGGGTGACCCAACGACTATTTTTGAACGTGTACACACCGATACGCGCAGCCTCAGATCCGGCGATATGTTTGTGGCATTGCGTGGTGAGCAATTCGATGGTCATGCATATATTGAAAGTGCGTGTAGTGCCGGTGCTGTGGCCGTTATGGTAGACAACCAACTCTCTGAAGCAGGTGTGCCAAGGCTCGTGGTGTCTGACACAAAGCTCGCCTTAGGTGAACTTGCTGCTGGCTGGCGTGCGCAGTTTGTACTGCCAATGATTGCAGTGACTGGTAGCAATGGAAAAACCACAGTCACACAAATGCTTGCATCAGTCTTGAATGCTTGGAAACAAGAAAAAAGCCTTTCCACAAAAGGAAATTTAAACAACGATATCGGTGTCCCACTTACACTTTTGGGTCTGAATGAAAACCATGAGGTAGCAGTGGTTGAGTTAGGCATGAACCATCCAGGTGAAATTGGCTATCTTGCCCAAATCACAAAGCCTACTGTTGCATTGGTAAACAATGCTCAGCGTGAGCACTTGGAGTTTATGCATACAGTTGAGGCTGTGGCGCAGGAGAACGGCAGTGTCATCACAGCGCTCCCCAAGAACGGTGTTGCAGTCTTCCCTGCTAATGATAGCTTTTCGAGTCTTTGGCGAAATTTGGCAGGACAAAGAAAAACGCTCACATTTTCGTTGGGTGGGAATGCTGATGTGACTGCGCGGTCAATTTGGTTGGGCGACGCTTGGAGCGTTGAGGCTGCAACCCCACTTGGATCTATTTCTTTTCATTTGCGAGTGGCTGGAAAGCATAACGTTAAAAATGCGCTGGCAGCAATATGTTGCGCCATAGCGGCAGGTGTGCCCATGACTGCAATTGCGAATGGTTTAGAGAGTTTCGAGCCTGTGAAAGGACGATCACGCGCATACCTCTTGTCTTGCTCGGAATACAAAACTACATTAATCGACGATACCTATAACGCGAATCCTGACTCTGTGAGGGCTGCAATCGATATGCTTGCAGAATTACCAGGCCCGCATTTACTAGTGCTGGGTGACATGGGCGAGGTGGGCGATCAAGGGCCAGAGTTTCACGCCGAGGTAGGCGAATATGCGGTTGAGCGTGGGATAGAGCATTTGATGTGCAGTGGTGAGCTGATGCGGTATTGCGCTGCGTCGTTTCCGAATGCGCGGCACATTGGTGGTGTAAATTTTTTGGCGGATGCAGTGATAACACAGTTGCCGCAATTCAGAAGCATACTGGTTAAGGGATCGCGCTTTATGCGCATGGAGCGGGTAATCTCCATGGTGTTAGAAAACTCGGTTTGGAATACAAAGGAGACCATCAATGCTCATTAATTTGGCAAATTGGTTGCAATCCTTATCGCCTGAATTTGGTTTTTTTCGGGTGTTTCAATATCTGACATTTCGTGCAGTTATGGCGGCAATGACTGCGCTGTTGATTGGACTTTTCTTAGGACCGTTTGTCATAAAAAGACTCACAGCGCTGAAAATTGGGCAACCCATTCGCGGTTACGCAATGCAGTCGCACCTTGCAAAAAGCGGGACACCCACCATGGGGGGCATACTAATTTTGATGGCCATCAGTGTATCGACGCTTCTTTGGTTCGACTGGAGTAATAGGTTTGTATGGATAGTTCTGTTGGTAACTTTAGGATTTGGTGCCATTGGTTGGGTCGATGACTGGCGTAAGGTCGTGAATAAAGATCCAGAGGGCATGCCAAGTAAGGAGAAGTATCTTTGGCAATCGTTAGTAGGTATAGTTGCTGCTTTGTATTTGGTCTTCAGTATTTCTGAGAGCAGTAATCTGCGCGTAGTTGAATTATTTTTTAAGTGGGTGCAGTCAGGTTTTGATGTCAATTTACCGCCCAAAGCTGGTTTGATGGTGCCTTTTTTTAAAGAAGTTACTTACCCCTTAGGCGTGGTTGGATTTGTTATTTTGACGTACTTGGTAATAGTTGGCGCAAGTAATGCGGTAAATTTGACGGACGGATTAGACGGGCTAGCCATCATGCCAGTGGTCATGGTGGGTTCTGCGCTGGGAGTATTTGCCTATGTCACTGGCAATGTTAATTTTTCAAAATATTTATTGTTGCCCTATATCCCAGGCTCTGGAGAGTTGTTGGTATTTTGTGCTGCTATGGCTGGTGCAGGATTAGCGTTTTTATGGTTCAACGCGCATCCAGCACAATTATTCATGGGGGATGTTGGAGCTTTAGCTTTAGGGGCGGCGCTCGGGACGATTGCAGTTATTGTGCGCCAAGAGATTGTGCTGGCAATGATGGGAGGAATATTTGTTGTTGAAGCGCTTTCGGTGATGCTGCAAGTAAGCTATTTCAAATACACCAAGAAAAAATATGGAGTGGGGAAACGGATACTGAAAATGGCACCACTTCACCACCACTTTGAAAAATCGGGCTGGAAGGAAACACAAGTAGTCGTACGATTTTGGATCATCACTATGCTTTTGTGCCTACTCGGGCTGTCAACTTTAAAGTTGAGATAACGCCATGCAATCGTTAAATGGTCAAAACGTATTGGTTTTAGGCTTAGGTATTTCTGGCTTAGCGATGGCACGATGGGCAAGTCGGTTTGGTGCAATCGTAACTATTGTAGATACCCGAGCAGAGCCACCACGCTTAAAAATATTACGAAATGAGTTGCCTGAAATTGCTTTTTTACACGGACTATTTGATGCATCACTTTTGAAACTAAAAAATTGGAAATACATACTCAAAAGCCCTGGACTCAGCCCCAAAGAAATCGTGTGTGTTTCTGATGCAATCAAAAAAAGCGATACACGCATAATGGGTGAATTGGAGTTATTTTCAATGGGCTTGAAGGGTCTGAAATCGAATGAAAACTATGATCCTTTCATTATTGCGATAACAGGAACCAATGGCAAAACAACCGTAACTTCGCTTACATCTATTTTGATAGAACGAACCGATAAGACGGTGGCGATAGCAGGAAATATTGGGCCGAGCCTTTTGGATACGCTTTCGCAACATATGGATGCAAAAACTTTGCCACAAGTCTGGGTACTTGAGCTGTCTAGCTTTCAGTTGGATGGAGCCATTGGTTTCGAGCCGCATGCAGCAACGGTATTAAACATCACAGAAGACCATTTGGACTGGCATGGCAATATTGAAAACTATAGCCACTGCAAGCAAGCGATTTTTGGAAAAAACACGATACGTGTACTGAACCATGATGATTCCCGTGTGAAGGCCATGCATAGCGATTCGGGGAATATCAGGGCAAAAAAAAATACCACACACTGCCTATTTTTCGGGTCCACTGAACCAGTGAAACCTGGAGATTTTGGACTTCAGTCGCTCAATGGTATGCAGTGGCTAGTGCGCGCTAACGAGGCAGAAGCCGCACCAAAACGCAGTCGCGAGATTAATGTAGAAGTTTTTTTGCAACGTCTGATGCCCAGCGATGCGTTAAAAATTCGTGGCCATCACAACGCGCTCAATGCACTTGCAGCGCTTGCGCTAGCCAGTACAGTGCAGGAAAGCCTTGCAAGTATGCTCTACGGTTTGCGAGAATACGAAGGTGAGCCGCACCGCATGCAATCGGTCGCAGTAATTAATGGGGTGGAATATTTCGATGACAGCAAGGGCACGAATGTTGGTGCAAGTGTTGCCGCTATCAATAGTTTGGGCGTCGAACGAAAATTGGTGTTGATCTTAGGCGGTGACGGTAAAGGGCAAAACTTTGCACCGCTGATGACTCCTATTGCTTGCTACGCGCGCACAGTAATTATGATCGGTCGCGATGCTGAAATTATTGAAAATACGCTATCTGGTAGCGTGACCGAAAAAGTAAAATTCTTCAAAGCTCAGTCGCTAGAGCAGGCAGTTGATATTGCCAACAAAAATGCTGCACAAGGTGATGCAGTGCTGTTGTCTCCTGCATGTGCTAGCTTGGATATGTTCCGTAATTATGAACATAGAGCAGAAGTATTTAGGGAAGCAGTCAGTAAGCTGGCTATGGATGGTAATTGCAATACTGGCGATGCATTGTGATTGCAAATTCAAACCATCTTCTGTCACGTTTTCTAGCGTGTATGCCATTCAAATATTTATGGCAAATACCATCACATGAGAAATCTGAAAAGTTACCTGTGCGGTTGAATGACAGTGGACGGTATCAAAGCTCCAATACAGTAGACCATGTGCAAAGCATAGATGTGGCATTGCTTTGGTGCACAGTTGCGCTATTGGCTTTTGGATTGGTGATGGTGTATTCTGCGTCGATTGCAATGCCAGACAATCCAAAATTTGCACGGTATGCACACACTCATTTTCTAACGCGCCACCTGCTTTCATTGTGTGTTGGTGCGATAGCCGCATTGATCGTTTTTCAGATACCGATCAGTAGTTGGAAAAAATTCGCCCCATGGCTTTTCGTGTTCGCACTATTACTTTTAGTCGCAGTTTTAATGCCGTTTATTGGGAAAGGCGTAAACGGTGCACGCCGATGGATAGCTCTAGGGGTGATGAACTTTCAGCCCTCTGAATTAGCCAAATTTGCGGTTCTGCTTTATGCGTCTGATTACATGGTCAGAAAGATGGAGGTTAAAGAAAAGTTCTTTCGTGCGGTACTTCCTATGGCTACGGCGGTAGCAGTCGTCGGATTATTGTTATTGGCAGAGCCTGATATGGGGGCGTTCATGGTCATAGCCGTGATTGCAATGGGCATTTTGTTTCTTGGTGGTGTCAATGCCCGTATGTTTTTTCTGATTGCAGCCGTAATGGTTGTTGCCTTTGGCCTTATGGTGGCGCTGAGCGATTGGCGTCGCGAGAGAATTTTTGCATATTTAGATCCGTGGAGTGAAAAGCATGCACTGGGTAAAGGTTATCAGCTTTCACACGCATTGATCGCTATTGGCAGAGGTGAGATATGGGGTGTGGGATTGGGTGGAAGTGTAGAAAAATTGCACTGGTTACCTGAGGCACATACTGATTTTTTGCTGGCAGTGATTGGTGAAGAGTTTGGTTTAGTTGGTGTCCTGTCCGTTATCGTGTTGTTCTTTTGGATGATTCGGCGAATCATGCACATTGGACGACAGGCTATTGCACTTGAATGCTTATTTGCGGGCTTGGTTGCGCAAGGCGTTGGTATTTGGTTGGGCTTTCAAACTTTTATCAATATGGGTGTGAACCTTGGAGCTTTGCCCACAAAAGGTTTAACGTTACCTTTGATGAGCTACGGCGGTTCGGCAATATTAATGAACCTTGTTACATTGTCGGTAGTGCTGAGAATCGACTATGAAAATAAGCTCAAAATGCGGGGGGCACGTATATGAAAACTGCGGTCATCGTAGCCGGCGGGACTGGCGGTCATATATTTCCGGGCTTGGCTGTTGCACAAGCGTTGCGCAATGGAGGTTGGAATGTACAGTGGGCTGGTGGTTTTGGAAACGCAAGAAAGCCAAGTATGGAAAGCACAGTCGTACCAGCACACGGATTTGATTTTCATGGAATAAATTTTTCTGGAGTCAGAGGTAAGGGACTTTTAGCAATTTTTAAATTGCCACTCAAAATGGTGTGGGCTTGTTGGCAAAGCTATTCGATATTGCAGCGATTAAAGCCAAATATCGTACTGGTTTTTGGAGGGTATGTTAGCTTCCCCATGGGTCTTGCGGCCAAGTTGCTGGGTGTGAGATTACTCGTACATGAGCAAAATGCAATACCAGGTTTAGCAAATAAATACATTTCAAAAATAGCGGACCATGTGGCAAGTACATTTCCAAATGTCCTTAAAAATGCGCTTTGGGTAGGAAATCCTCTGAGGACTGAATTTTTAAATAAACCTGATCCAAATGATCGAGCCGCAAAGCGAACAGGTCCACTTCGCGTATTGGTCATTGGCGGTAGTTTGGGAGCTAAAGCGCTAAACGATATCGTTCCATTGGCGCTCGCGCAGATCCCTGTATTTCAGAGACCCATCGTTACACATCAAAGTGGCACTGCACATATTGATGCGCTCAAACTAGGCTACGCTAAGTTAAACATCGAGGCAACTTTGACACCATTTATTCAAGATATGTCAGCAGCGATGGCGCAAGCAGATTTAATTATTTGTCGTTCTGGTGCGAGTACTGTGTCTGAAATTGCTGCAATTGGAGCTGCTGCAGTATTTGTTCCATTTCCTTCTGCAGTAGACGATCATCAAACAAAAAATGCCCAGTTTTTGTGCGATACAGGTGCAGCATGGCTATGTTCACAGAAAGATCTTTCTGTAGAGAAATTATCTGAACTGCTAAAAAATACAGAGCGTAAGACGACTATCGATATGGGATTTAGAGCGAAGAAATTAGCAAAAACCGACGCTACTGAAAAAATGGTTTTTATATGCGAAGGAAATTACAAATGAAACATGCAATTCGTCATATTCACTTTGTTGGAATAGGTGGCAGTGGTATGTGTGGTGTCGCTGAGGTCTTATTCAATTTAGGCTACACGGTGTCTGGAAGTGATGCTACAGACTCGGCTATCTTGAGGCGATTCAACGAAATTGGGATTCGATCAGTAATTGGTCATCAAGCGGAGAATGTCTTGGGAGCAGACTGCGTCGTCACTTCTACAGCTGTTAAGGCGGATAATCCAGAGGTACTTACTGCGCGTAATTCACACATACCAGTTGTCTCTAGGGCGGTGATGTTGGCTGAACTCATGCGTCTAAAACAGGGCATTGCGATAGCAGGTACGCATGGCAAAACTACCACTACCTCGCTAGTTGCTAGCGTTTTGGCGCATGGTGGTCTAGACCCCACATTTGTGATAGGCGGAAGACTCAATAGCGCTGGCGCAAATGCAAAGCTAGGTTCAGGCGCGCACATAGTGGTTGAGGCGGATGAATCAGATGCCTCGTTTTTAAACCTGTTGCCCACAATGGCGGTCGTTACAAATATTGATGCTGACCACATGGAAACATATGGCCATGATATTGAGCGCTTGAAATCCGCTTTCGTAGAGTTTTTACACAAAATGCCTTTTTATGGTGCTGCGATAGTGTGTGTTGATGATCCAGGCGTGAGTAGCATCGTAACTCGAATATCCAGACCAGTTACAACTTACGGAATGTCGGCAGCGGCTCAAATTCGCGCAGTAGATGTGCGTGCAGTGGGTGCGCAGATGCATTTTACGGTTTTACGTAAGAATGGTGTTACTTTAAATGACTTGCATATCAAACTAAATTTGGCAGGGGAGCACAATGTACGAAATGCATTGGCCGCTATCGCTGTTGCTACAGAATTAGATGTTGAGGATGCCGCAATTGTGAATGCATTGCGTGAGTTCAAGGGGGTTGGGCGGCGTTTTCAGTCCTATGGCGAGTTACCTGCAAAAGAGGGTGGATTTTTCACTTTCATTGATGACTATGGACACCATCCAGTTGAGATGGCTGCCACCATAGCGGCTGCTCGCGGTGCGTTTCCTGCGCGGCGTCTCATTTTGGCTTTTCAACCGCATCGTTACACACGTACACGCGATTGTTTTGAGGATTTTTTGAGCGTGATGCAGCTAGCCGATGTGGTTTTATTGGCGGAGGTATATGCAGCAGGTGAATTACCTATAGTAGCCGCCGATGCAAGATCTTTAGCGCGTGCTTTACGTGTAAAAGGGAAAATTGAACCTTTTTTTGTTGGTGATGTAGAGGCAATGACGCTGGCAGTAACAGATACGGCGGTAGATGGCGATGTAATTTTGTGCATGGGAGCGGGAACAATAGGCGCATTGGGTGGAAAATTATCAAAAATGCTACTAAAATAAGAGCACTATAGATATCATCATGAAGATTACATCTCATTTAAAAGATAGCATACATAACGCAACGTCTCCCGTAGATGTGCAAAAACTCGGTAAAGTCGCCGTTCTGTATGGCGGTCGTTCAGCGGAGCGTGAAGTTTCGTTGTTGTCTGGAAAAGGTGTTCTGGATGCTTTGTTATCACTCGGCGTTGATGCGCATACATTTGATCCAGCCGAGCGAGATATTTGTGAACTGAAGACACAGCAATTTTCTCGATGCTTTATTGCTTTACATGGGCGTTATGGTGAGGATGGCACAGTACAGGGTGCGCTGGATTTGCTAGGTATTCCGTATACTGGCTCAGGCGTGATGGCATCGTCCATTGCGATGGACAAAACCATGACCAAGCGTATTTGGCGCTCGGATGGATTGCTAACGCCCGACTGGCGCTTGGTGACATCTGCTAAGGATACAGCGGATGCATTTTTGTCGCTGGGAGCTCCAATAATTGTTAAACCCGCTCGGGAAGGCTCCACTATTGGCTTGACCAAAATGGTAGATTTTGATCAAGCTGCACTAGCCTATGACTTGGCGTCAAAATATGATGCCAATGTTTTGGCGGAGCAATTTATATTGGGCGATGAAGTCACCTGCCCCATCATAGGCTCGGGGAAAGATGCTTATGCGTTGCCTGTTATCAAGATAGTAGCCCCAGAGGGCAATTACGATTATCAAAATAAATACTTCACTGATACCACTCAATATTTAGTACCCTGTGAACTGCCCTTGAAAGAGGAAGAGGCTATACAAGCGCTAGTGCTCAAGGCATACCATTCAATAGGTTGTGCCGGTTGGGCTCGAGCTGATGTCATGATTGCGCACGACACCAGAACTCCATATTTGATAGAAATTAATACTTCGCCCGGCATGACTGGACACTCATTAGTACCCATGTCGGCAAAATCTATTGGATTGGGTTATGCGCAATTGTGTTTGAATATATTACTGTCGACCATGGACGGGCGACAGTAATGCAATATAGCGCTAATTTGCCGCCTATCGACATACGAGTTATGGGGGTAATGTCCATATTTCTTAATCTGGTGTTCTTCTTAATCGCGCTATTATTTTTGATATCGGCACTCATTTGGAGCAAACAGTTTGCGCTTAAATCGATATTGGTAAAAGGGGATGTGTTCTATAACAACACGTTTACATTGCGAGCAAATGTGATGCCCAGCTTAACAGGCAACTACTTCACTATCGATTTACATAAGATTAAGTTAGCATTTGAAGCAACGCCTTGGGTTCGTCGCGCCGTAGTTCAGCGTGATTTCCCCAATCAGGTCAGAGTGACATTAGAGGAGCATAAAAACGCTGCGTATTGGGGGGTAGACAGTGATACCAAGCTTTTGAATATTCAAGGAGAAGTCTTTGAAGCTAACGTTGGGGATTTGGAGTCTGATGATTTGCCGCGACTATTTGGGCCTGAAAAGATGGCTTCTCAAATGTTACGCTTACACCAAATGTTAAACCCACTCTTTAAACCGCACGGTGTAGGCATTGAAACTATTGTCGTGTCAGGAAGAGAGAGCTGGCATATTCAATTAGAGAATGGAGCTGGGATCGAACTCGGACGCGGAGAGCCAACTGAACTGCAGCGCAGAGTGGAGGTTTTTTTGAGTACCTATCCGCAAGCTGGATCTGTACTTGGACGTCCAAGACTTGAAAGCTTGGAGTCTGCGGATTTACGGCACAGCAATGCATATGCCATGAGGCTTCGCGGGATTACGACATTAGATATTCAAACAATTCAGAAATAGAGTGGCAGAAATGGCAAAAGAATATAAAGATATCGTAGTGGGATTGGATATAGGCACTTCAAAAGTCATGGTTGTAGTGGCTGAAATTCAACTCGGAGGTGATCTGCGACTGGTGGGACTTGGCGTAGCGCCTAGTAACGGTTTGAAGCGTGGTGTCGTGGTTAATATTGATGCGACTGTACAGTCTATTCAGCAGGCCTTGAAAGAGGCAGAGCTGATGGCTGATTGCAAAATTGGACGTGTATATACAGGTATCACGGGCAGCCATATTCGTGGAATGAATTCCAGTGGAATGGTAGCGATCAAAGACAGAGAGGTGACTGCTGCTGATGTGGCGCGCGTCATGGAAAATGCTAAAGCAATTAACATTTCTACAGACCAACGCCTGTTGTTAGTAGAGCCGCAAGAATTTGTAATTGATGGTCAGGAAGTACGTGAGCCAATTGGCATGAGCGGTATTCGGCTTGATGCAAAAATTCATATTGTGACTGGCGCGCAAAGTGCCGCTGAAAATATCATCAAATGCGTGCGCCGTTGTGGGTTGGAGGTGGAGCAATTGCTTCTGAATCCTTTGGCATCCAGTCAAGCGGTGCTTACGCAAGACGAGCGCGACTTGGGAGTTGCGCTCGTAGACATTGGCGCAGGCACAACTGACGTTGCAATTTTCACTGGAGGTGCAATTCGACACACTGCGGTCATACCAATTGCAGGCGACTTGATTACAAGCGACATTGCCATGGCTTTGCGTACTCCCACGAAAGATGCGGAAGATATTAAAGTGGAAAGTGGTTGTGCCAAACAGTTACTCGCTGATCCTGATACTCAAGTGGAAGTCCCAGGATTAGGAGACAGAGGGCCACGAATGTTAGGACGGCAGGCACTTTCAGGCGTCATTGAGCCAAGGGTTGAGGAAATATACTCCTTAGTCGCGCAAGTGATTCGAGAGTCCGGCTATGAAGAGGTTTTGTCGTCGGGAATTGTGATTTGCGGCGGAAGCGCGGTCATGGCCGGAATGGTTGAGTTGGGTGAAGATATCTTTTTAAAGCCGGTTAGACGCGGTGTACCAAAGTATGCAGGTGCATTGAGTGATATGGTGTCACAGCCTAGAGCAGCCACTGTCATGGGTCTTTTAGAGGAGGCAAGGATCGCCCGGCTAAGAGGGTACAAAGTTTCACAAAAAAATGGATCTGTGAAAACAGCGATTGGAAGATTTAGAGATTTCGTTGTGGGGAACTTCTAAATGGAACATTTTCCACTCTTCGTATGCACTTGCCCTAGGCTATGGCCAGATACAGGGCCGCCACATAATTCAATAGTCAAGTTGCAAGTTTATATTTTTAATGAATGTTAGGAGAATCAAAATGGGAATAGAAATGATTGACCAGCCAGAATTCAATTCGGAAACAAAAATTAAAGTTATCGGAGTTGGCGGTGGTGGTGGTAACGCTGTGGAGCATATGATCGCAAGCAACGTTCAAGGTGTCGAATTCATTAGTGCCAATACTGACTCGCAGGCACTCACTCGCAGCAGTGCGCATAGGGTGATTCAGCTTGGTAAAAACGGATTGGGTGCTGGAAGTAAGCCTGAAAAAGGACGCGATGCCGCCGATATGGCGGAGGACGCTATTCGGGAAGCCATAGCTGGCTCAAACATGCTGTTCATTACTGCTGGAATGGGGGGGGGCACTGGTACAGGAGCCGCACCTGTGATAGCGCGAATAGCCAAGGAAATGGGTATCTTAACGGTGGGTGTCGTAACTAAACCCTTCGATTGGGAGGGCGGTCGCCGTATGAACAATGCGGATACAGGTCTTGCTGAATTAGAAGCAAATGTGGACTCACTCATAGTTATTTTGAATGAAAAACTACTAGAAGTACTTGGAGACGATGTCACGCAAGAGCAAGCGTTTTGCCACGCCAACGATGTCTTGAAGAATGCAGTAGGTGGAATTGCAGAAATCATCAACGAATATGGCGATGTCAATGTTGACTTTGAAGATGTGCGCACAGTGATGAGTGAGCCTGGTAAAGCCATGATGGGAACTGCTATGGCGAGTGGTGCGGATCGTGCGAGAGTAGCCGCAGAGCAGGCTGTTGCATGTCCATTGTTGGAGGGAATAGATCTTTCTGGCGCCCGAGGAGTTTTAGTGCTAGTCACCGCCTCGAAAGGCTCTCTCAAATTGAGCGAGTCAAAATTGGCAATGAACACCATACAAGCATACGCTTCATCGGAAGCGCAGGTTATTTATGGTGCTGCATATGATGACAATTTGGGTGATCAAATTCGTGTCACGGTGATTGCTACAGGCCTGAGTAGGACTGGTTCCAAGCGCGCAGCACCTGAACTAAAAGTTTTACGTACTGGTACAGACAATACGCCATTTAGTGTGCCAACTGCATCAATGGGGCTCGCTGCTACTGTGGCTACAACTGTAAACAGTGCGACGCCAGATTATGGCTCAATGAGTGTCCCAAGTGTATGGCGAACAAATCGAACGACAGCTGCGGCCAAAGTAGACGCACTTTCCTCGGGCGGAATGGATGATTTTGAAATACCGGCCTTTTTGCGTAAACAAGCAGATTGATTCATTGGTATTTTGTGCGCACAGCGCAAGACGTGAAAAGTTTGGTCTTTAGACGCTTAGAATTGTCATGTGCTACAACAACGAACCATAAAATCTTTAATCAAGGCCACAGGTGTTGGCCTGCATAGCGGTCTTAGAGTCGAATTGACTCTAAGACCGGCGCAGGCGGGTACGGGTATTGTTTTTCGTCGTGTAGATTTGCCAAATGCGCATGAGATAGTCATATCTGCAGGGGCGGTAAGTGATACGCGCCTCGCATCAACTGTTTCCGAAAACGGGGTCAAAATTCAAACGGTTGAACATTTGATGTCGGCTTGCTGTGGCCTCGGCATAGATAATTTGTATGTAGATATAAATGCAGAAGAATTGCCCATTATGGATGGTTCAGCAGCGTCGTTTGTATTTTTATTACAAAGCGCAGGATTTACTATTCAGGCTGCGCCAAAACGCTTCATCAGAGTATTGCAAGATGTCGAGGTGCGTGAGGGGGAGGGGCTGCATTGCAAATGGGCTAGGCTTTCTCCATATCATGGTTTTAAGCTGAGATTCGAAATCGACTTTGACCATGTGGTCATGGATGCTACCGGTCAAAAAATGGAGTTTGATCTAGGTAGTGGTAATTACGCACGCGACATTGCACGTGCCCGCACATTTTGCTTCAGTAAGGATGTGGAAATGATGCGGTCTAATGGGTTGGCATTGGGCGGTGGTTTAGACAATGCATTGGTAATGGATGATTACAGGTTGCTAAACTCCGAAGGCTTGCGCTATGACGATGAGTTCGTCAAGCATAAAATCCTCGACGCAATGGGTGATTTATACTGCCTTGGAAAACCATTGCTTGGTGCTTACAGTGCGCACCGCTCAGGCCATGCGTTGAATAACAAGTTACTGCGTGCTTTGTTATCCAAAAAAACCGCTTATGAAGAGGTGGTTTTTGAGGACGGTAGCCACACTCCAGCAGGTTTTGAGCAACTGAGTTCGGGGTGGTAATCACGATGCAGCAGCGAAAACCTGAAGTCACACCTGATCATCAGCGAAACAGACTTTTCTTGACCGATGCAAAAATAGTTGATGAACGCAATATTCCGTTTTTGAAACTTACTACACGATTGGACTCTACCCCATCCTCGGATGCTCAAGTTCGAATTCAAGCGAGTCAAGATTGGGAGGTGATCAAGACCCAAACAGATGAAATACTCAAGGAGCGCAAGGACAATGCGCTAGCCAGAGAGCAACTTCGTAAAACGCTGCAAGAAAATGCAGGGATCAAATCACAGCTCTTAGCTAATCAAAAATTGCTGGCGCTTGAGCGAGAGCAAAGACTAAATCATCCATTGGTCTATGGCTTAGGTACTGCTTTAGTTGGAATTGCAGCTTTGTGGCTTTATCAACGAAGAACGATTTCGGCCCAGCACAATAAGTTTGATAAAAACACAGGTAAGCCCGACTCAAAAGAGGGGTTACAAAGTATTTCTGAAACGACGGTTCCCACACTTCCTATTGCGCCAGTATCAATCCGTGCCGAATTATTGGATTCCATAGGTTTGAAACAGGATCACAGCCCTTCTTGGTACAGAAAATTATTAGGTGTAAAGTCGGTCAAAACGGATGTAATACGAGCCATATCTGAAGAGAAACCAAGCCAAGCAAATAGTCTTTATGGCCTTGACAACAGTGTCGAGCTTTCCAGTATTTTGGGTGAAAATCCTGACACTGAATTTTTGGATCCTGAGTTTGCAAAGGACGAATTGATTGCACAATTGGATTCAAATCCGCAGAACAAGCAAAGTACGGTTTCATTTTTATTCGAATTACGTGCTACCGTACAAGCACTCTATCAAATAGATCAGCATGAATCTGCGCGAGAAGTATTACTGAAACATATAGAAAGACAGCCTAAGACGAGTGCTTGGGCATATCTTGAATATCTTGCATTGTGCGTATCACTCGACCAAAGAGAAGCGTTTGAAGGCATGCGACAGCGATTCAGGGTCCAGTTCAATCGTTTAGCACCTTATTGGATGGAAAATCCAGAATCACAACGCGATTTAATTGGACATGAGCGAGCAGTAGCAGAGATAACCGCGGTTTGGCCCTCGCATAGAGCATTAGTACTGATAGAAAGTTGGCTAACAGACACTGCACAGGAACGTCGCATATTTCATCTGACTGCTTACGACGATTTGTTTGACCTTTATGACATTTTGACTCAAATTGACGAAGTTCAAGACGAGTTAGATTTTTTGCCAACTGTGAGTCTTCTGGATTTAGATTTCGAGTTTGCAATGGAAATCAAGCTAGTGGCAGAGCCAGAGGGTGCGGTACGCGCGGTGCCCACAGTAAAAACTGGTGATTTTGATGTGGACGTAAATATAACTTTTGGGCAAAGCATCCCTGCATCACTACAGGCCGATGTGGGACAGCTTAAAAATACCCCAGCAGACATTTCGCTCCTTAAATGAAAAAATAATGCATGTCACCGACTACGGCCTGCCTTATATGCTGCCCGAAAAGAGACCCCGCGTGTAACTGCAGAGCCTGATGTATGCGACAGGGCATAAAGTGCATGGCTAGCATGCGCATGTGTGATTGCTAACCCTAAGGCATCCGCTGCGTCGGATCCCGGTAAGCTGGGCAAATGCAAGAGGCGCATGACCATTTCTTGGATTTGATTTTTGGACGCGCGTCCGTATCCCACAATGGCTTGCTTCATTTGTAGCGCTGTATATTCCGCGACATCAATGTTTTGCGAAACCAAAGCCGTAATGCAAGCACCACGCGCTTGGCCCAAAAGCAGAGTCGACTGTGGGTTGACATTCACAAAGACTATTTCAACAGCAGATATTGCAGGTTTATATCGACTTACTACCTCACTTACCCCGTCAAATAAAATTTTTAAACGAGCTGGAAGATTACCACGGTTCATTTTCGAGGTGCTAACTGTTCCACTGGCCACGTAACGAAGGATCTGCCCTTGCTTTTCAATGACACCGAAACCAGTTGTTTGCAGGCCCGGATCAATACCTAAAATAATCATGCGTACTATGGGTGTATCGTGATGAAATGCGCTTCAATTGACCGTGGCGTTACAAATCAAAATACCAGCGAACCGAATGAAAGAATACTGGCGCGGCAAAGCATAAAGCATCAACTCGGTCTAATAATCCAGTAGCACCAGTGACCGAAGTCGTGTGTGAACTCCATTGCGGAATTCCTCTATCGCGTTTAAGGGCTTTCATGACGAGATGCCCTAGGGAACCTGAAACACAAGCAATAAATCCCATTGCGAGCCCTTGAGCCGGACCAAACGGGGTAATTCCAGCCAAGAGACCGCCAAGAAAACTACCAGTACCAACACCAATCGTCCAACTCAACCAATGAAAGCTTTGGCTAATATGCGGTGCACTAGGAGGGCGCTGGAATTTGCGGCTGGCAAAATGCTGCACAACCATACAGGTTTGCACAACGATAGCGAGGAAAAATACGAGAAAAGCATTTTTGGTATCGGGCCAATTGGGAAAGTCTAATAGCAACAAAGCTGGGACGTGGCTCATCCCGTAAACGCAAACCATAATGCCCCATTGAAGTTTTGCGTTGCGTTCTAAGAAGCGCTGAGGGTCATCGGCCAACGCACTCACAACAGGTATTGCCAAAAAAACATAAACAGGTATAAAAACAGTAAATAAATCAAATCTTTCTGTGGCGGTTAACCAGTATTGAATTGGAAGCACTATAAAAAAAACAAGTATCAAGCTACGATGGTCTCCGCGCCGTGTGGGGGAAAGTGTGACAAATTCGCGCAATGCAAAAAATGAAATTAAGGCAAACAATACGGTTGAAGTTTTGGGTCCAGAAGCCCATCCAATCCAAAAAACCCCAGAAATTAGCCATGAAGTACGAATCAGTGCGTTCAAACGCTTTAACTCAATGCGCCTCCTAGAAGAACGCTCAGCTTCAGGCTCTTCGCGCAAAGACAAAACAAACGCAGTAATGCTAGCGCACAGCAATAATCCGAAAACCACAACGAATAGCAAACCGACTTGTTGGCTAGGACTGAGATTGCGAAGAAATTGGTTCATAATTAAACCTCGCGCAATGCCATGACTGCTGCCCGTGCGCGGACTAAAAACTCCTTACGATCTTCACCCTCTGAAAGCGATATTGGTGCACCAAACGTGACTGAACACAATATTGGCACTGGCACGACTTCTCCTTTGGGAATGACGCGCTGGATATTGTTGATCCAAGCGGGCACTAAGACCACTTGAGGAAACTTTGTGGCTAAATTATAAAGACCAGCCTTGAACGCCTGTGGTTCGGGTTCATGGCCGCGGGTACCTTCGGGGAATAAAATAATGGAGTCACCCTGGTTCAACGCTTGCACCAGTGGCTCCAAAGGGTCAACACCATCTTTCTTTTCTCTGTCGACGTATATCGCGTGAAAGACTGCCGTCGTGATCCATTGTTTAAATGGGGTTTTAGTCCAATAGTCTTTGGCCGCTATTGGACGTGTGATGCTGCGTAGCTCTTCGGGTAGTGCCGCCCATATCATGACCAAATCAGCATGGCTTTGGTGGTTGGCAAAATAGATTCTTTGCTCAGCCTTAGGCGGACAGCCCACCCAGCGAGCTTGCGCACCGGTAAGTATTCGCACGAGACCTAACAAAAACCATCCCATTAATTTAGAACGCATAGTCAGATGATAACGTGGGAAGGACAAAGCATTTATGGCAACTCAGAATCGGCCATTCTGCGACTGATCGTTTGAGCTCTATTGGATAGGTAGGCTGATTGCAAGTTTTTTTCAAAATACTTCGGACGAGGTAGCATCACAGCCAACTTAGCAGCTTCAAGAGCTGTGAGTTGGGATGCATTTTTTTTATAATAATGCTGAGCCGCCGCTTGAGCTCCAAATACTCCCACGCCCCATTCGACATGGTTGAGGTAAATTTCCAAAATACGCTGCTTGGTGAGAAAAGTCTCTAGCGCCATGCTCAAAACAAATTCTTGCCCTTTGCGTAACAAATTGCGTTCACCAGAAAGTAATAAATTTTTGGCCAGTTGCTGTGTAATGGTAGACCCACCTATTATTTTTGGTGACTTGCCCTTAGATTTGCCCGTACTCTGTACTCTCATCTCCGCTTGTGCATTTTTTGCCCATGCTTTTTCAATTGCCTCCCACTCTACACCATCGTGGTAGACAAACTCGCCATCTTCACTGGCAATGACTGCCCGCTTGAGGTGGTCAGAAATATTGCTGTAGGACACCCAAGTCTGACGCCACCTGAATTTTCCTTGCATGCTGGTACTAAAAGCCTCAGAACGTTCAAAGGCCGTAGACTTTGGATCGATTGCGACCATGGCGGTAATACGCACTATAAAAAATGTTTGCAACCCAAAAAATGCAAGCACTAAGAGCAAAGACCAACGCCATAAAGAGGGCAGAAGTGCAGTGCGCATGCTGATCACTATTGGCTAGTAAGTTTTGTCTCTAGCGTTTCATCGCGGGTAAACTTAAAGCGTGAAACGACTACTATTTGTTCGGCACGGGATCGCATTGCATCACTGAATCGGCCAAACGGGCCAGCACTGCGCGCAATCGCGAGTGCGCGTCTGTCAAGGGTCAAATTGCCCGACGTTTCCACCACTTCAGTACTCAAAACGCGGCCATCAAAGTTAACGGTGACGATCATGGTCAGCTCGCCATAAAGTTTATTGCCTGCAGCTTCTGGGAAATTCTGTGTTCCTTTGTCTTCAATACGGCGTCGCAGTCCATCATAGTAGACGGCATACACCTCTTCACGTGTCGCAGGACTGATGTAGCGTTTCTTGGGGCGTGCATTTTCCTCATTGATGCGTCGCTCAATTTCGGCTAAGAGTTTGAGTAGTTGTCGCCGTTTTTCCTCGCGTTGCGTCGTTTCGATATTGGGTGCGTTTTGTTTAGCATCAGCCACGGGCATGGCAGCCAATTGCTTTTTAATTTGTGTGAGCAGCAAAGTTTGTTGCGCATGCATAGCGTCAACTTTTTTTTGCGCGTCTTCAGTGGCATCGCCGATTTCTGAAAGCGCTGAAGGGGGCAGCGGTGTAGTGGAACGGCCTTTGTCCAGCTCCCCGCCACCCGCCAATGATGATTGTGCAATAGCTTTGGCTACGTCTGGTCGTTCGTTTGATTTACTATTGACTAAAATCACCTCAAGGGGGGTGTCTTGGAAAACACGGTTGAAACGTTCAGGGTCAACGAAACGCACGGTCAACAAGCCAGCATGCACCAACAAAGAGATACCCACGGCTACAGACAGCGTCGAAACAGAGCGTAATTTTGGCAGAACAAATTTCACAGATGTTATTTTAGGGTTAGTCTGCATTGCCGACTGGCATGGTCGCTGTGCTCTGGTTTTCTAGAGCGTGTTTTTCTTCATCTTCGACCGCCATATCGACTGCGATATTCAAAGAGCCTGCGCTGATATCTTCTGACTCTTCGTCTGTAGAGTCTTGTGCGTATATGTCTGTAGGAAGGTCAATACGTGCCATGACAGTGCCGACAATTTCTAACGAGATGTCGTCAATTTCTCCGAGTTTAACGCGCAGCTTTGCACCGCGTGGCGTATCGCTAGCGCCAATGACTGGGAACATCAAAGGCAGATTATCCGCACGAACAATCAAGGTATTGCCTTCTGACTTGATAACTGTTGCGACCAAGTCGCCCATGTTGTGTTGGCGTATGTACTGGAGAGTCCAATAGCGTTCCATTTGGTTTTGAAAGCCGTTGTACGCTGTATATGCCGCATCAAAACCAGAGATGATGCTAAATAACTCCGCATCTTTAGCCTTAAAAGGCGCAGCCAAAGCAGCAGTTTGCCCATTTTTAGCACAGGCAATAATTTGCCATTGGTTGACTAAGTCTGTGTAGCGACGCAGTGGTGAGCTGCTCCAAGCGTAACTTTTCACACCGATGCCCGCGTGTGGAAGTGCTTTTGTACCCATGCGCACTTTAACCCCAGGGGCTAGACTCGCTTGGCTCCTGTATATGCCGGGTACACCAAGGGATGCCATCCACTGTCCCCAAGTGCTGTTGGCCAATATCATGGCTTCAGCCACTATTAAATCAAGTGGTGCACCGCGCATACGGGTGCTGATCTCGACGGTTTCATTGCCTTGGATGCTGTCTTGTGCATCCATCAGTTTGAAGTTGTAGTCTGGGCGGTTGAATAATTCTGGTTTACCGCGTACGGCTTCGCGTTGTGATTTAAGATGACGAGCCAATTTAAATAAAAATGATAGCGCACTATGACCATAATACCGTGACATCGCTGGATTTTTATCAAAATAGTCAGGATTGATAAGGCTATCTTCCGTGACAACATCGTCTAAAACGTCATGGCGTAAATTGGCCTCAATGGGCACGCGCTCTAGCTTAGTTTCCGTGGTTTTAATTTCTAGACTAGCAGCATCAAATGTGACGTAGAGGGAAACTGCAGGGCGGGCGCTGCCAGCACTGAGCGTGTAGTTTTGTACGACGTTGTCAGGCAGCATGGTAATTTTGCTGCCTGGCATATAGACTGTGGAAAAACGTGCACGGGCTACGATGTCTGCTGGGGATCCCGGTTTGATCGCTAATCCCGGTGCGGCGATATGGATGCCGACAGTCACAGTGTCAGTGCCCAAGCCCTGAACAGACAACGCATCATCAATTTCGGTAGTACTGCTGTCATCAATAGAAAAAGCTTGTACAGCAGCGATGGGCAGCGCATCGGGAATTTGCGGAGACTCCAAAGGCGCAAATCCGACTCCTTTTGGAAATAGGTCGTATAAAAATCGTTGCCAGTGGAAGCTGTAAGCTGAAGCTATTGCGCCACAGTTTCTAAGCATAACAAGCGGGGCCGTGTGGGTGGCCCGGCTAGCATCTACCACCGCTTTGTACTCGGGGGCATTTTTATCTGGTTTAAACAGAATTTTGTACAGTTGATCTGCTATCGGAGCGGGACAAATACCTTGGCTTAGCTGCGCGGTCCATTGCGCAATCAGTTCTAAGGTTTGTTTTTTCTTCTCAATAGCTTTCAATGCCTGCTGCAGTACTTCGGCACTTGCTTTCTTGAAACGGCCTTTACCCGCGCGGCGAAAATAATGCGGAGCTTCGTACAAACAAATCAGTGTGGCAGCCAGCTCTAGTGTGGAGGCTTTTGCACTGAAGTACTCATGCGCCAAGTCTGGATAACTGAACTCGTCTTCGGGCGCGAATTCCCAAGCCAAATCCAATTCTATCGAGTGCGCCAATGCCTGCGCTTGTTCGATTAACTCAGTGGCCGTAGGCTTTTCAAAGCGCAGCAAGGCGAGAGCAGATTTAAGTTTGACGCGTTTTCCAGAGTCGAGTTCGACTTGCAAAGACGTATCCGCCTCAGACAGGATGCGGCCACCTAGAAATTTACCGCTTTCTTCAAATAATACATGCATGGGCAGTATTGTCGCAGCAACTAAGTACCAGATAGTGAAGTTTGAGCGATGAAATATGCAGTCTAAGCAGCATTTGATCCGCAGCCTCAATGGCGATTTGAATGGGTCAGATCGAAAATATGTAGTTCAGGCGGGCACTATCCGCTATGCTCAACGCATCACGTGGTTTTTTCGCATTACGAAAGTATTATTCATGAACGAATTGTTTGTCGCGTCGCCCACCAAGCCTTGGCGTGTGTTGATCGTTGAGGACGACGCTTTGATGCGTGATTTTTTCGCCAATAGCGTACGCGCCTGTGCTGATTTAGAGCTATTAGCCGATGTAGGCAGTGTGGCGCAGGCAAAGCAATGGCTGACTGATGCCGTACATGCTGCGCAACTTGATGTCTTGCTGACTGATTTGGGTTTACCTGATGGCAGCGGTCTCGAAGTGATTGCCTTGGCTATGCATGTGCAGCCGCAATGCGAGGCGTTGGTGATTTCGATGTTTGGCGACGAAGAAAATGTTTTGGCCAGCATTGAGGCGGGCGCTAGCGGCTATATCCACAAAGATGCTGCACCGAATGATGTGTCCCAAGCCATATTAGACCTGCGGGCTGGGGCTTCGCCTATTTCCCCCATGATCGCAAGACGGGTTTTAGCCAAATACCGTGCCATGGCGAGAACTGCAGCTTCAGCGCATAGTGACACTAAGGAAAATAGTGCGATTTTGGTCAATGCCAAAGTAAATACGCCATCTGATGCTGTGCAGAATGCATCAAACGCCATTGAATATGACGACGTACGACCCTTGCTCTCGTTGCGCGAGCAAGAGGTGCTAGAGTTCATTGCGCGCGGGTTTTCATACCAAGAGATTGCTAAATTACAAACGGTAAGTGTGTATACCGTACAAACACATATCAAACATCTTTATGCCAAGTTGGCGGTGCACAGCCGATCAGAAGCTGTTTATGAAGCGCAGAAACTTGGGCTGCTGAGCGTGCCTGGAAAATAATCGCCACAGGTTTGCGCGCTTGTGCGTACAACTCAACCCACCATGCACACAGATATTTATCTTGCAAAAAATAGAGGTTTTCACAAGCTAGGTATGATGCTGCTGCTATTATTTTTGATGGTAAACACGTTCTGTAGTGCTGCGGTAGTGCAATTGCAGGACGCGCAGGCGCTGGTGTCCCAAAGCGGTCATTCAGAGCGTTACCCAGTGCAATTGCCTTATAAGTGGGATACGCTCAATGCATCTGAGCAGGGCACGGCCGAGTTTGAACTGGCTTTTGATCTGTCCCAAACTCACGATGAAGCGTTTGCCGTATTGATGGCGCGGTCAGGCAATGCGTACGAGGTATGGCTCAATGGTCGTCTGTTGGCACGCAACGGCGAATTGGCAAACTTCAACAGCAGTGACTATGCTAAAACGCCCCAAATGTTCACCGTGCCATCGGGTTTGCTGGGCAGTGAAAATTTGTTTCGCATCCATATCAGGGCGGATGCGGGGCGTCGCGCTGGTTTATCGCCCGTGCTGATTGGCCCAGAGCGGGAGGTGCGCCCGCTTTACGAGGCGGCGCACACACAGCAGGTTACCAGTGCTATTGCTGTGGCTTTATTGTGTGCACTGACTGCGCTTTTATCAGGTACTTTGTGGCTAACTCAACCCAAAACCAGCCCAATGGTGGCACTAGAGGCGAAGCATCTAGGATACGGCTGGGCTACGTTGTCTTTGTTGGCTTGGGGCATACGGGTACTGTCTGAGGCTATTGAAATGCCACTTATGCCATGGCCGTGGTGGGGCTTTGGGGTGGCCGCTGCAGATGGCTGCAATGCGGCATGTTTGGTGATTTTTTGTCAACGCCTTTTAGGCAGAGATTTCCCTCAA
Organism: Polaromonas sp.; assembly: GCA_031428975.1. Taxonomy (GTDB): domain Bacteria; phylum Pseudomonadota; class Gammaproteobacteria; order Burkholderiales; family Burkholderiaceae_C; genus JAAFIP01. Next base: position 31,689 of record JANOYR010000224.1, read on the forward strand.
AACGGCGCTGCCAGTATTTTGGCAGTTTGTGCTGTAGTCGCGCTAGAGGCAGGAGGCGCAGCGCTGGCATATTTTCTCAAATTACCCAATGTATGGTTGGTGTGTATTGCCGTAGTCAAATTGGGTTTTTTGTTGTATGCGGTATATTTTATTGGGGCGGCTTGGCGCACATCTTCGCGAGCAGCTAAACTTTTTTCTGTCGCTATGGGAGCAAGCTTGTTACTTGTTGTTGCGGGCAGAATTTACTCCCACATTTTGGGTGAACTCTACGGCAACGCAGCATTGACGCGCTACGCGAGCCTTGTATTTTGTGCGGCTTTGGCCGCAACCGTTGTGCACCGCATTCGCACGATGCGCTTACAAGTTGGTGCACTGGCTCTGAGCCTGCAATCTCAGATTGCTTTAAAAGAAAAGCAGCTTGCTGACAGTTACGTACAAATAGAACTGCTGGCACGGGTTCAAGCACGCAACAGTGAGCGTAGCCGTATTTTGCGCGACATACACGATGGTGTAGGGTCGCAACTAGCAGCCGCTATCGGTCAATTGCAAATGCCAAGTTCAGCCCACCAAACGGGTGAAAAAGACCGTACCGCAGCCCTACTGCCTGTACTGAACGAGTCACTTGACCACTTGAAGCTTTCAGTTGATGCGCTAGATTTGCCTGATGGTGACCTTGGCGCATTGCTAGCTGCACTGCGCTATAGGCTTGAACCACGCCTGCGTCTTGCGGGCTTGACTTTGGTATGGAATGTGGACTTGTTACCAAACGTTCCAAGCTTGAACCGCCCTGCCATGCAGCAGTTGCAATTTGTGGTGTATGAATGGTTGTCAAACACCATGCAGCATGCCAATGCCAGTCAAGTCATGGTGCATGCACACTGCAAAAAACCGCTCGACGCTGATGCCAAGACTGCGCAAGTACTCGTTCTGACGCTAAGCGACAACGGCAAAGGCTTGCCCGCAGACCTTGACTGGAATTTAGCGCTGCGGGCGGGCTTGGGCTTACGCGGCTTAGGTGCGCGTTTGCAAGCACTGGGGGTTACATGGCAAATTTGTGCGACGGGCAATACTTTAGAACGCGGTTTTTCCTTTCGGGGAGCGGCCGTTCAGTTGGTATGGAATGTATGATAAAAAAGTGCAATTGTCAATATCGCAACGTCATTTATAGCTACATATACTATAGCAAATGAGTTTTTTTAAACTACTTTTACTTTTACTTTTACATTGGCGTATTGGCCTATTTTTTGGTTTGATTTCCCCCTGCTTTGCCAACGCTCAAGTGCAGGAACTCACCCAGGCTTTGGTCAGAACCTCGTTCAATCCGGGTCAATCCATACCCGTAGAGCTGCCCTACAACTGGGACACAAAGCACCCTCACCAAAATGGGCAAGCAGTTTTTGAAATAGCGTTTACGTTGGCAGTCGACCCCTCAAGCCAGCGCCCAAGCAACAATGCGCACAGCGACTCCGCTCCACTCGCATCGTCGCCCTATGCACTGTATATAGGCCGCGTCGGTACGGTCTACGAAGTGTGGCTAAACGGCAGTTTACTATCGGCACAAGGCTACGCTCAGTCCAGTGCACCAAGTCTTACAGACTATGCAAAAGCACCCCGTCTGTTTGCACTGCCGGCGCAAATTTTACAAAATAACAACTTATTGCGCATCAGCTTGCGTGCAGATGCTGGCCGCAACGGAGGGCTATCTGCCATGCTTGTGGGGCCACAGAGCGCGGTGGCCGCCCATTACCAAAGCGCACACCTGTGGCGCGTGTCAGGGGTAATGGCGGTCTTGGTATTCAGTGTTTGCGTAGCGTTGCTGTGTGCCATGCTCTGGCTCACGCAGCCGCCCTCCGATTTGGTGGCGCGCAATGGACGTGACCACTTGACGCTGTGGGCTGCAATCGGCGAGGGCGCTTGGGTAGTGGTGCTGGCTGACCAGTTGCTCGAAACACCTTGGCTCGCGTGGCCGCAATGGGAGCTTTTGCTGCGTGTTGCTACATGTTGCGCAGCGTTTTTAGCCTTACTTTTTTGTTACCAAGTGTGCGCCCCCTCGGGCGGACACGGCAAATCCCCGCTGTTTCCACAAAAGCCCAAGAGCGCCTACACCCAATTGCCATGGCATAGTTTGCAGTGGCGCGTGGCGATGGTGCTTGTAGCGCTGCTCGTGTGCATTTGTGCGCTTGCATGGCATCATTTTCGTGGTGTGACAACCCATGCAGATTGGTCAAATCTGCCATGGCTCGCCTATGCCTCAACACTTTTTGGTCTAGCGGTTGTAACCATTGTTTTGGCACGATTTCGTGATGACACCGCTTTGGTGCAAGACTTATTGGGGTCAATGACCGAGCGCATAGCCCAAAGAGAGCAGGCCTTGCAGCGCAACTATGCGCAGCTCGAGTTGGCAGCAAGAGCCCAAGAAAGCGCGTCTGAACGTGGCAGGGTATTGCGGGACATGCATGACAGTGTTGGCAGCCACATCGGGTTAGCCGTCCGTCAAATCGAATCCAGTGTTAGCGCGGCAGACGTATTGCGCACCCTGCGCACCTGCCTAGACCAGCTCAAACTGTCGATCGATGCACTACAAATGCCCGCTGGCGATGTGGGTTTGCTACTGGCGAACTTGCGTTATCGTCTTGCGCCTCGTTTGGCCACTTCGGGTGTTGGATTGCACTGGGAGGTGGCTGTTTTGCCACATGTCGACCGCTTAGACGCTGGCGGTATGCGCCAATTGCAGCAGCTCATTTTCGAGATCATCGTTACGCTCACTGCGCTGACTAAAGGAGGCGACCTGCGCGTTCAGGCTGAGGTTTTGGAGGGCACTATTTGCATCCATGTATTAGGCTTTGCATCAGCCCCCGAGCTGCCAATACACAGCGTTTGGATGGCTCGTGCCAGCGCTATGGGGGCCGACATCAGGACTTGGCCGTTGGGTGCAGGCGTGTATATTGAAATTCCCGTAGAAGGATTGGCTGTTCTAGATAGGCCGCCAGAGCGACACTGCGATAATGTAGCCACTTAGCACAGCACTTCGCCACTTCCCGCCCATGTCCGCCGTATTTGACACCCCTAGCTTTTGGCACCGTAGCCTGCCCATGTTCCGTGGCTTTGACGGGCCTTTGGCTTTTGCGGTTTTTTTGCTGGCCTGCGCGGGTCTGGTCACTATGTATTCCACAGGTTTTGACCACGGGAGCCGTTTTTTTGACCACAGCCGCAACATGCTGATTGCTGGATGTGTGATGTTTGTCGTGGCACAGATTCCGCCTCAGCGCTTGATGCGATTCGCGGTACCGCTCTACACTTTAGGGGTGATTTTGCTGATCGCCGTTGCGGTTTTTGGCATCACTAAAAAAGGCGCACGCCGCTGGGTCAATCTTGGCATTGTGATCCAGCCCAGTGAAATCTTGAAAATTGCCATGCCGCTCATGTTGGCGTGGTGGTTTCAAAAGCGCGAAGGCCAGCTGCGCCCACTTGACTATTTGGTGGCGGCGTGCCTGCTGGCTATACCGGTGGGTTTAATCGTCAAGCAACCAGACTTGGGGACGGCTATTTTGGTTTTCAGTGCAGGTCTTTACGTGATATTTTTTGCCGGCTTGAGTTGGAAACTCATTGCACCTCCCGTGGTGTTGGGACTCATTGGCATGGTCTTACTGGTCGTTTTTGAGCCCAAATTGTGTGCCGACGGTATGCGATGGATTGTGCTGCACGATTACCAACAACAACGCATTTGCACCCTGTTAGACCCCAGCCGTGACCCCTTGGGCAAGGGCTTTCACATCATTCAGGGCATGATTGCCATTGGTTCGGGGGGGGTCTTGGGCAAAGGCTTTATGCAAGGCACGCAGACACATCTTGAATTTATTCCAGAACGCACCACCGATTTTATTTTTGCCGCCTACTCGGAGGAATTTGGTTTAGTCGGTAATCTTTTGTTAATTGGTGGATTTATTTTTTTGGTGTTGCGTGGTTTGGCTATTGCGCTGGATGCGCCGACACTTTTTGCAAGATTACTCGCTGGCGCGGTCACCTTAATCTTTTTCACCTATGCATTCGTCAATATGGGCATGGTCAGCGGTATTTTGCCTGTGGTCGGTGTGCCGCTCCCCTTTATTAGTTATGGCGGTACTGCAATGGTGACGCTGGGCATGGGCATTGGAATTCTGATGTCGATTGCCAAAGCACGCCGCTTGGTGCAATCTTAAACACGCGGGAGTCCACGTGAATCCACCAGTCGCCATCATTGGTGTAGGCAATATGGGTGCAGGCATGGCGCGCAATTTGCTGGCCCGTGCTTGGTCAGTCAGTGTGTGCGACATTGACCCAGAAAAAACCAAATACTTTAAAGAAAATAGTGCCAATGTCATTGCCAATCCGTCACAGTGCGCTATTAATAACAGAGTAATTATTGTCTGCGTAGTGGATGCTGCGCAGACTGCTCTAGTACTGTTTGGCCCCAACGGTGTGGCCAATAGTGCCCAGTCTGGCGACGTGGTGGTGCTCTGTCAAACCTTAAGCCCTGAATTTGTGGAAGATTGCGCCAAGCGCCTGATAGCACTGGGTATTCACACGATCGATGCGCCCATGTCAGGCGGTCCAGCGCGGGCAACGGACGGTTCTATGAGTTTGATGGTTGCTTGCGCCGATGCTGTGTTTGAACAACAGCGCCCTTTGCTGGAGGCGCTCTCCAGCAAGGTGCACCGCATCGGAGTTCGCGTTGGCGATGGTGCACGCACCAAGCTGGTCAATAATTTGTTAGCGGGCATTAATCTTGTAGCTGCAGCCGAGGCCATGGTTTTGGCCGAAAAAATGGGTTTGAATCTGGCGACTACCCTAGGCGTCATCGAGCAGTCTAGTGGACAAAGTTGGATCGGGTCTGACCGGATGCGGCGCGCCTTGGTAGACGATTTTGCGCCCCGTGCGCATATGACTTTGCTCGAAAAAGACACCCGTTTGGCGGTGCAAGCCGCTGCTGCTGTCGGCTACAAAGGGCCGCTCGGACCTGCGGTCAGCCATACTTTTGCGGCTGCCAGCGCCAGTGGCTTACACCTGCAAGACGATGCCGCAATGCTCAAATTCTTGAAAAAATTACTTGCCTAAATGCCACTTTAGGGTTACAAAGTAACCCACAGCACTGTGCTGGTTTTTTTTCATTCAAGGACTTCTATGGCCGGTAAGTTTGAACTCAAAAAATCCAAGAACGACAAGTTCTTTTTTCACCTGCTTGCAGGCAACGGGCAAACAATTTTGTCCAGCGAAATGTACGAAAGCAAGGCCAGTGCCGTCAATGGTATCGCTTCTGTACAAAAAAACGCAGCCATTGCAGGGCGATTTGAGTCGCTGGTTGGCAAAGACGGTTCGCCCTATTTTGTGCTCAAAGCGGGTAATTACCAGGTCATCGGTCAAAGCCAAATGTACGCCAGCGAAAAAGCCCGTGACAACGGTATTGCTTCGTGTGCAAGCAACGCGCCCGGTGCATCCACGGTTGATCAGACCTAGCCATGTCATGCCATGCCATTTTTAAAAGGTCGCTTAGCGGCCTTTTTTAATGCGTTAAGCGCACGCCCTACAATGGGGGCATGATTTCACGCGAACCCACCATTGAACGCTTAGCTACCGCTAAAGCTGCATTACTTAATCCGTTTGGCCTAGACGAATCGCATTTAACCCGTGCATTGGCTGAAATACGCCAACACAAAGTCGACGATGCCGATTTGTATTTTCAAACCACACGCTCTGAAGGTTGGAGTTTGGAAGAGGGAATTGTCAAAACCGGCTCTTTCAGTATTGACCAAGGCGTGGGGGTACGCGCCATCAGCGGTGAAAAAACAGCGTTTGCATACTCTGACGATATTTCTTGGGAATCGCTGCTGGACGCGGCACACACAGTGCGCTCGATTAGTGCCGCTTCGGCCTCTAAAAAAATCAAAGTTCCCGGCATCAAAATTTCCAAGGCACGCTCCTTGTATGGTGATCAAGACCCGATTGCCAGCTTAGACAGCGCTGCAAAAATAGCGCTTTTGGGGCGCGTAGAAACGGTGGCCCGCGCCAAAGACCCACGCGTCAAGCAAGTCATGGCGGGCTTGGCTTGCGAACACGAAGTGGTGATGGTGGCCCGCGCTGATGGCACACTGGCTGCCGATGTGCGCCCTCTGGTGCGCTTGAGTGTCACGGTGGTGGCCGAGCAAAAAATTGGCGGCCAAATACGCCGCGAAACGGGCTCTGGCGGCGGCGGTGGCCGTTTTGGCTTGGCGTATTTTGATGAAGCGCATATTCAGCAGTATGTGGCAGATGCTGTGCACGCAGCGCTGACCAACTTAGAAGCCCGCCCTGCACCCGCAGGTGTCATGAGCGTGGTGTTGGGCCCTGGTTGGCCGGGCGTACTGTTGCATGAAGCCATTGGCCATGGACTAGAGGGCGACTTTAACCGCAAAGGCAGCTCTGCTTTTAGCGGCATGATTGGCAAAAGGGTGGCCGCCATAGGCGTGACGGTGTTGGACGACGGCACCATTGACAAGCGCCGAGGCTCACTCAATATCGACGACGAGGGCTGCGCCACGCAGCGCAACGTGCTGATTGAAGATGGAATCTTAAAAGCCTACATTCAAGACTCGCTGAATGCACGCTTAATGGGCGTCAAGCCCACCGGCAATGGCCGTCGCGAAAGCTACGCCCATGTGCCCATGCCGCGCATGACCAACACCTATATGTTGGGCGGTGACAAAACCAAAGAAGAAATCATTGCGGGGCTTAAAAAAGGCCTTTATGCCACTAATTTTGGTGGTGGTCAAGTCGACATCACCAGCGGCAAATTTGTTTTCAGTGCATCTGAGGCCTACTGGGTTGAAAATGGCAAAATTTTGTACCCTGTCAAGGGCGCCACCATCATCGGCTCGGGCCCTCAATCGCTCAAGCATGTGAGCATGATCGGCAACGACATGGCGCTGGACAGTGGAGTCGGCGTTTGCGGCAAAGAAGGCCAGAGTGTGCCAGTGGGCGTAGGCCAACCGACGCTACGGATTGAAGGCCTCACTGTAGGTGGGACTGCTTAAATTCCTTGTTCTAAGCGCACCCACCAAGTAAGCGAGTGTAAATTGCCGGAGAAAAGTGAATAAAAAATTACAGCACTCTACAATTTTACGTGAAATCGTGTACAAACTGACAATATGAGTTTTGATTCACGTTTTCCTATCGATCCAGACACCCATTTGCCGGGAATGCAGAGCTTTGACGAGCTGGGTCAGGCGCTGCGTTCCATGTCGAGTGATCCAGACTCTGTGGAAGTTGCCGCTGGCATGGGTGAGTTGGCCAACGCCATAGAGGCGGTGGGCAAGGGGCTGAAAGACCTCGAGACTGGTGTGACTCTGGGTCCCAAGTTGGTCGATTTACTGACCGCTTTGCGCAAACACCGCAGCCAAGTGGTCAAGCTTGGGCAGGGCTGGCGTGAGTTGTACGAATACGCCTCGTATTTGGCCGCCTTGAATAATTTTCGGCTACTTGTTGGGCAATGGCTGGTTGACCGCAACATCCATGGATCACAAGCCTTTGTTCTGGACGACTTCGAGATGATCGGCTGGCGCACACTGGGCGAGGGCATGTTAATGATTGACATGCGTGAGCAAGCCCGCGCGGTGGAGCACCAAGAGTCAGGCTTGGTTGGGCTTGACGATTCGCGCATCGCCAGAGCCAAGAGTTGGTGGGAAAAATTGCGCGGATAGCGCTGGTTTTACGTCTTTTACTGCGCTGGCCTATTCTCATGTTATATTTCAGCCATGCATAAGTCTTATTTCTTCTTTTACTTTTGGTTCTCAGTCCTTGGCGGACGAGAGGCATAAGCGCAAAGTAGCTTACCCCCACTCAGCACCGCCGGATTTGAACTCCCGGCGGTTTTTTTTTGTAAATTCAATTTCAGGAGTTTGTATGAGCACAGCCGTTAGCAACGTTTCTTGGTATCCACCCGGTGACCAACCTGTGGACAAAACCAGTCGTACCGACGACGAACGTATCAAGGACATTACCGTGCTGCCTCCTCCAGAACACCTCATCCGCTTTTTTCCGATTCGGGGCACCGCCGTTGAGGCGCTGATCTCCAACACCCGCAGTGCGATTAGCAGCATCATGGCTGGCCAAGACGACCGCTTGCTGGTGGTGATTGGTCCATGCTCGATCCATGACCCAGCTGCTGCGCTAGAGTACGCCAAGCGCCTCAAAGTGCAGCGCGACAAATACGCTGGCACGCTAGAAATTGTCATGCGCGTGTATTTTGAAAAACCCCGCACCACCGTTGGCTGGAAAGGTTTGATCAATGACCCGTACCTAGACGAGAGCTTTCGTATTGACGAGGGTCTGCGCGTGGCGCGCCAGCTGCTCATTGAGATTAACCGTGCCGGTTTGCCTGCTGGCAGCGAGTTTTTAGACGTGATTTCACCGCAATACATTGGCGATTTGATCAGCTGGGGCGCTATTGGCGCACGCACCACAGAAAGCCAAGTGCACCGCGAGTTAGCATCTGGCCTGTCAGCGCCGATTGGCTTTAAAAATGGCACCGATGGCAATATCAAAATTGCCACCGATGCGATTCAAGCGGCTGCTGGCGGCCACCACTTTTTGTCGGTACACAAAAACGGCCAAGTGGCGATTGTGCAAACCAATGGCAATAAAGACTGCCATGTGATTTTGCGTGGTGGCAAAACGCCCAATTACGATGCCGCCAATGTGGCTGCAGCCTGCAAAGATTTGGCGACAGCCAAATTGCCGCAGACCTTAATGGTTGATTGCAGCCACGCCAACAGCTCTAAACAGCACGAAAAGCAGCTAGAAGTAGCGCGCGACATCGCCGCACAAATTGCCTCAGGCAGCAAGAGCGTGTTTGGTGTGATGATTGAGAGCCATCTGGTAGCAGGGGCTCAAAAGTTCACACCCGGCGTGCACCAAGTGGCCAATCTGGTGTCTGGCCAAAGTATCACCGATGCCTGCCTTGGCTGGGACGATTCGCTGGCCGCGCTAGAGGTGTTGTCAAATGCGGTACAACTGCGCAGAGGTTAATTGCTATATAAATAATAGCTATATATGACGTATTGACCGTGACGTTGCCGTTTTTTCTTAAAAAAATTTATACTAATTGCCAGCGTGCGCGGTCAATGCGCCAAACCTTGCCTTGGTTGAGTTGACCAAAGGAAAACAAAGAGACCAAGAGCTCTTGCGGACTGATCTCTAGCAAGCCGTAGTTCTGCCGTGGCGAAAGCAGGGTTACCAACAAGCGGATAGCCGCGCCCGAGGCCGTGGCTTCAAAAAGGCATTTGCCGCCATCAAGCGGGATGACCGAGAAACCGTTTTCGTGGATGTCACCGCTGAGCACCAAAATGCGGTGTTGCTGGGCCAGTGCCAGCAGCCAGCTGTGGTCCTCAAAACTACCCCAATGGTCGCCTTTGTGGGCCTCCACCACCGAACCTGAGGCCAGCAGGTGTACCGTGTCTGGCGCAAAACTGGCCATTTTGGCCGCGATGGCTTGGCGCTGTTGGCTACCCAGCAGCGTGGATTTACGCCTTTGGCTGCGGCCATCGGTCAGGTGCAGCACCACACCTTCGCCAAGGTCTTTGCATCGGTAATGAGGCGCTGGTTCGTCCTGTTTCCATAGCAATGCATCGTTGTAGAGCGAGGGGAAGCTGCCTGTAGCCAGCTTAGCTTGTAAACTGCGGGTGTAAGCGTTAAACAATGCCCTAGAAGCCCGAATATGCCCCGCATAGATTTTTTTGGCCACGGCTTGCTCGGCGTAGGCCTCATTCCACAAAAAATCATGGTCATCCCAAATCGCCTCGGTGGGCACGGTTTTGACCAAGGCGGCAAATTGCGGCTGCGCAAGCAGCGCTGTGTAGCGCCCATGTACATGCTGCATAAACGCATCTTCTGACATGGTTTTGGGGTGCACCGCATAGGGCGGTGTGTCAATGTAGACCGAATCGCCGGTGAGCAGCAAGTGGTCTGGCTGCTGGGCTTTGATCTGTTCCCACACAGGCTGTTGTGGGAACACAGTGGTACTCATGCAGGAAGTGAAGGCGATTTTCATAGGACGAATTCAGCCCCCCACAGGTGTGCAAAGCTCCACCAGACTCCCGTCTGGGCAGCGCACATAGCTCACCACTTGCCCCCAAGGCTTGGTATCTGGCGCGGCCAGCTCGCGTGCCCCTGCTTGCAACGCGCGGGCATGGGCGGCAGGCACGTCTTCGGTGACCAAGGCGATTTCCATACCCAGCGGCTGTGGCGAATCGCTGGCCTTTACCACACCCCCAGCAAAATGCGATGCCCCCAGCGCATGGTTGGCAAAAGCCAGCGTGGTTTGCCCGGTGTCCAGCTCGCCATAATCGCCCGTATCCACCAAAAATTTGCGCTTGAATCCAAAAGCAGCCTCATAAAAAGCCAAAGAATCGGCAACTATGGGCACGTAGATGATGGTGTAGTCAAGTTTCATGGCTTGTCCCTCTGTTTTTCGCTATAAAATATGTAGCTAAGTATGACCATATAACCGTGACATTGGGCAAATTAGTTGATGAAATTAAGGCGCAGCGCTGCTAATAGTTTGCCATGTACGCCGCCAAAGCCGCCGTTGCTCATGCACACAATATGGTCGCCTGTACGCGCCGTAGCTGCAACTTGGCGCACCAAATCTTCCACATTGCTGGACACCGTGGCGCGAGCGCCCATTTCCGCCAGCGCCTCAGAGGCATTCCAGTCTAGCCCGCCGCTGTGGCAAAAGGCCAAGTCGGCCTGCTCTAGGCTCCAGGGCAGCTGCGATTTCATGGCTCCCAGCTTCATGGTGTTGCTGCGCGGCTCAAAAACAGCCAATATGCGTTGGCCAGCGGGCAAGCGCCTTTTGAGGCCGTCTACCGTGGTGCGGATGGCGGTGGGGTGGTGGGCAAAATCGTCGTAGACCGTGATGCCATGGACGACACCGCGCACTTCCATACGGCGTTTGACGTTTTGAAACAGCGCCAAGGCCGCGCACGACTGCGTGGGCGAGACACCCATATGCTCGGCTGCGGCGATTGCGGCCAGCGCGTTGAGCTGGTTGTGCACACCGGTGATCGACCACTCCAAATGTGCAGGCTCAACGTTGGCCGCGCGGCTGTGCACCATGAAATCATGCGGCTCACCCACGGCTACAAAATCACTGCTGGCCGCGCCAAAGCTGCGCACGTCGCTCCAGCAGCCTTTTGCCAGCACACGCTGCAAACTTTCTTCCAGCCCATTGACCACCACACGCCCTTTGGCGGGCACGGTGCGCAGTAAGTGGTGAAACTGGCGCTCAATATCGGCCAAACTGTCAAAAATATCGGCGTGGTCAAATTCAAGGTTGTTCAGCACGGCGGTGCGCGGGCGGTAGTGGACAAACTTGCTGCGTTTGTCAAAAAATGCGGTGTCGTATTCGTCGGCTTCAATCACGAATGGTGCCCCCACGCTATCTAGTGCGTCGCCCGAACCGCTATCCGAGGGGGAGGGGGGCTGGCCGAGCCTAGCCGAAACCTCAAAATTCAGTGGCACGCCACCCACCAAAAACCCAGGCTTGAGCCCTGCGTGTTCCAATATCCAAGTGAGCATGGCGGTGGTGGTGGTTTTGCCATGGGTGCCAGCCACGGCCAGCACATGGCGGCCCTGCAAAATATGTTCAGCAAGCCATGCGGGCCCACTGGTATACGCAGCGCCAGCATCCAAAATCGCCTCCATTAGCGGAAATTTGGGTGACCCGTCCGCCAAGCGCGCGCGGGAGACGACATTGCCCACCACATACATATCCGGCGCAACGGCCATTTGCTCCGCACCAAAACCCTCCATCAATTCAATTCCCAGCGCACGCAGTTGGTCGCTCATGGGGGGATATACCCCGGCGTCGCAGCCTGTCACCTTATGCCCCGCCTCCCGCGCTAGCGCGGCCAAACCGCCCATGAAAGTGCCGCAAATTCCTAATATATGTATGTGCATAGGCTTATTGTAGAGATTCCAACGCAACCCGCGCCTGCAAAGCCAGCCACTTTGCGCCACAATCCCCCCTATGCACGACACCGACGACGAAATTGCCGCAACCGCTGCCCGCCTAGTGGTGGAAGAGGGTTTGGAGTACGCCAGCGCCAAGCGCCGAGCGCTCAAAACACTGGGAATGCCCGCCCGCAGCCCGATGCCCAGCAACGATGTACTAGATGCGCATGTTCGGGAATACATCGGTATTTTTTGCGGTGACACCCAGCCTGCCGAGCTCTTAGCACTGCGCCAGCATGCACTTTTGTGGATGCAACGCATGCAAGATTTCAGACCCCATCTGAGCGGCGCGGTGTGGCGCGGCACAGCCACGCGTCTGTCGGACATTTACATTGCCCTTTTTTGTGACGATTCCAAGGCTGCTGAAATCACCCTGATTGACAAAAACGTGCAGTACAAAACCAGCACCATCACCGGCCTGCATGGCGACGCGGTAGATGCCCTGAGCATCAGCAGCTTGTGCGCAGGGCTGCACGAGCATGTGGGCGTGCACCTTTTGGTGTACGGATACGACGACCTGCGCGGCGCATTGAAAGCGCCAAACCTGGGTGCGCGGGCCGGGCAAAGCCCGCGTGGAGATTTGGCGGCGCTTGGGCGCTTGCTCGCCCAACCCTGCGCCACAGAGGGGGTGCAATGAGTACCCGCCGCAAGCTTGCCTTAGCCAGCATGGCGGGCGCAAGCTTGGCTGCTGGCGCATGGCTGGGTTTGCAAGAGTTTGGTTTCAATGCGAAGGATAAGCCTGATGCAAAAAACGCCTCCTCAAGCCCACAAAAAACAGAGCAAAGCCCCGAAAAATCGCTGTTCCAACTCGTTTTTGAACAACCCAACAGCGATCCACTGGCATTTAAAAACCTCCTAGGAAAACCACTCTTACTCAATTTCTGGGCCACATGGTGTCCCCCGTGTATTGCCGAATTACCGCTAATTGAGCGCTTTTATATAGAAAATAAGGCTAAAAAGTGGCAAGTGGTTGGATTGGCGGTAGATCAAATGGCCGCAGTACAGAATTTTTTGCGCCATACGCCCTTGACTTTTCCTATGGGCTTAGCAGGTGCCGCTGGCATTGCGCTTTCGCGTGGTCTTGGTAATGTGGCGGGTGGATTGCCTTACACTGTGGTTTTTGCAGCCGACGGCAGCGTTGCCAAACGGCATATGGGAGTGCTGACTCCCGAGCATTTGAACAGCTTTGCAGCGATGCAGATTTAGAGGATAAATGGGGTAAGATGCGCCCCGTTGGATATAAATTTACGCCGATTGTTAACAGTTGGACGCAAATCGCAGATAAATCGTTGGAGAATAATATGGATTTAAGAAAACTCAAAACCCTGATTGATCTGGTATCAGAGTCGAGCGTGACCGAGCTGGAAATCACCGAGGCCGAGGGCAAAGTACGCATAGTGAAAGCCCCAGGCGCAATGCCTATGGTGGCTATGATGCCCCAAACCATGCAAGCGATGCCTGCGGCTGGTTCGTCTGGTGTAGTGGCGATGCCGATTCCTGCGGAGGTGTTGGACGCACCGGTTGCGCCTACTGGGCATGCCGTTAAGTCTCCTATGGTGGGTACTTTTTATGGTGCCTCAAACCCGGGTGCTAAGGCATTCGTGGCCGTCGGCGACACGGTGGCTGTGGGCGATACGGTCTGCATTATTGAAGCTATGAAAATCCTCAATGAAATCGAGGCGGACAAAGCAGGAGTGGTCAAAAAGATTGCCTGCGAAAACGGCCAAGCAGTGGAGTATGGCCAAACCCTCATCGTCATTGAATAAGGGCGCAAGACGCACATGTTCAAAAAAATTCTGATCGCCAACCGAGGCGAGATTGCCCTGCGCATACAGCGTGCCTGCAAAGAAATGGGCATCAAGGCTGTCATGGTTTACTCCGAGGCCGACCGCGATGCCAAGTACGTCAAATTGGCTGACGAAGCCGTCTGCATAGGTCCCGCGCCCTCGGCGCAGAGTTACCTGAACATGCCTGCCATCATTGCCACCGCCGAGGTGACCGATGCTGAGGCGATCCATCCTGGCTATGGGTTTTTGAGCGAAAACGCCGATTTTGCTGAGCGGGTTGAAAAATCAGGATTCAAGTTTATTGGCCCCACACCAGAATCCATCCGCATCATGGGCGACAAAGTGTCCGCCAAACAAGCCATGATCAAGGCGGGGGTGCCCTGTGTACCGGGCTCTGAAGGCGAGTTGCCTGATGACCCCGTGATCATCAAGCGCACTGCAAAATCCGTGGGCTACCCCGTGATCATCAAAGCATCGGGCGGTGGCGGCGGACGGGGCATGCGGGTGGTACACACCGAGGCCGCCTTGATTAACGCGGTGGCCATGACCAAGGCCGAAGCTGGCGCAGCCTTTGGCAATCCTGCGGTCTACATGGAAAAATACCTACAAAATCCTAGGCACATCGAAATCCAAATTTTGGCCGACCAGTATAAAAATGCGGTGTACCTAGGCGAACGCGATTGCTCGATGCAGCGCCGTCACCAAAAAGTCATCGAAGAAGCGCCCGCACCCGGGATTCCTCGCAAACTCATCGAGCGTATCGGCGAGCGCTGTGTGGCCGCCTGTAAGAAAATTGGCTACCGTGGGGCTGGCACCTTTGAATTTTTGTATGAAAACGGTGAGTTTTACTTCATCGAAATGAATACCCGTGTGCAAGTAGAGCACCCCGTGACGGAGTGGATCAGCGGCATTGACATCGTGCGCACCCAGATCATGGTGGCTGCGGGTGAAAAACTGCCCTTCACCCAACGCCAAATTGAGTTCAAGGGACATGCCATTGAGGTACGCATCAATGCCGAAGACCCCTACAAATTCACGCCCTCACCTGGTCGTATCACCATGTGGCATGCGCCAGGAGGGCCTGGCGTGCGGGTGGATTCGCATGTGTACACCAATTACTTTGTACCGCCTAACTACGACAGCATGATCGGCAAAATTATTGTGCACGGCGACACCCGCGAGATCGCGCTAGCGCGTATGCGCACGGCATTGAGCGAGACGGTGGTGGAAGGTATTCATACCAACATTCCCTTGCACAGAGATTTGATGGTGGATGCCAAATTCATTCTCGGCGGGACCAATATCCACTACTTAGAAGAGTGGCTCAAGAACCACAAACGATGATGTGAAAAATGCATGAATTAAGCCTGCACTGCCCAGAGTCTGCCGTTGAGGCGATCAGCGAAGCGCTAGATGCGCTCGATGCGTTGAGCGTGAGCGTGGAAGATGCCGATGCACAAACACCCGCCGAGCAAGCCTTGTTTGGTGAGCCCGGCATGCCACCCCCAGCGGACGGTTGGCAGCGCAGTGTGGTCAAAGCATTGTTTCAGAGCGAGGCGCAAGCCAAGGACGCTGCTAAGTTATTGGGGGCGCAAGATTTTTTTGCCGACAGCAAGCTTTTAACTTTGCTGCCTGTGCAAGACCAAGACTGGGTGCGTTTGACACAATCGCAGTTTGCGCCAGTAGAGATCACGCCCGAGTTCTGGATTGTGCCCACATGGCATTCCACGCCAGCAGGCGCAGTCAAAACCATCACACTTGACCCGGGTTTGGCATTTGGCACTGGCACGCATCCTACTACCCGCATGTGCCTGCGATGGATCGCTGGCCATCAGGCATCCATGGGCACGCGTGTGCTGGATTACGGCTGCGGATCGGGTATTCTGGCGATTGGCGCAGCATTGCACGGAGCGACCGATATTGACGCAGTGGACATCGACGAAGCGGCAGTGCAATCGACACGGGACAATGCGCAGGTCAATTTGGCTCAATCCCTCGCCGTGCTACAACCTGGCTTGCCCGATGCGGCCAGCGGGCAATACCATACGGTGTTGGCTAATATTTTGGCTTCGCCGCTCAAAATTCTTGCGCCATTGTTGTGCGGCCACATGGCACAAGGCGGAAATTTAGTTTTGGCTGGTATTTTAGAGCGCCAAGCGGGCGAGCTCAAAGCTGCCTATGCGGCTTTTGTATCGCTAGAAGTCGCAGACAGTGAGGATGGTTGGATATTGATGACTGCCAAGAAGGCATGAAATGACCCCTTGCCTAGAATAAGCATAAGTCCCCATGCAACTCGTTACCCGCTGCCCCGATTGCAGCACCCTGTTCAAAGTCGTCCCTGATCAGATCAAGATTTCGCAGGGTTGGGTGCGCTGTGGCCAATGTCAGGCGATTTTTGAGGCGGCCACGCATTTTGTGCAGACAAAATCCGAAGCCATTGAAGTTGAAGGGGGCATTAAAAATGCTATGTTAAACATAGCAGACTATGACCAAAATACGGTGACATCTGGCAAAATAATGCATAAAAAAGTGGATGCACCACCAGAGTTAGCCAGCAAAGAACCACCGTCAGTCACCCAGCCAGCACCTGCCGTGCCTGTGCTCGCATCGTCTCTAGAAACTGTTGAGCCTGCACGACTGCAAGAACACGCGGTTCATTCAACTCCCCCTGATTTCATGCGCGATGCGCAGCGTGCAGCGCGTTGGCGCAAGCCTTGGGTGCGTGCAACACTGTTTCTGGTTGCGACGGTGTTTTTGCTTGTATTGGCAGCCCAACTGGTTTTGCATGAACGCGCACGAATCGCTGCTGTAGAGCCTCAAACCTTGCCATGGCTAGAAAAACTTTGCCAAATTGAGCGCTATACGCGCGGCAAAGCCTGCTCGGTAGGCGCTTTTGCGCAAATTGAATCAATTGTGGTGGATGCATCAGGCTTTAGTAAGCTGCGTGCGGACGCCAACACCGAGACTTACCGCCTAGCAGTTAGTTTGAAAAATACAAGCGCTATTAGCTTGGCTATGCCCGCAGTTGAAATCTCGTTGACCGACAGCCAAGAACAGGTGCTGTTGCGCCGCGTTTTGCGGGCTGAGGATATGGGTAGCTCTGGGCTGAGTCAAACGATATTACCCTCCAAAGGCGAGTTTTCGGGCGCCGCAAGTTTTACCGTTGACACTGCTGGTATGCTCAACAGCCAAGGCTTGCCCAGCAAAATTACTGGCTACCGTTTGTTGGCTTTTTATCCTTAAAAGCCCTTTATTTTCCATTATTGCAATTAAAACATGTCTTCTATTATTTGTGGCTCTTTGGCTTTTGACACCATCATGCATTTTGAGGGTAAGTTTGGCGACCAAATTTTGGCCGACCAAATCCATAAACTCAATGTCTCCTTTTACGTGCCCAGCATGCGCCGCGAGTTTGGCGGCTGCGCAGGCAATATTGCCTATGCCCTCAAACAGCTAGGCGGCACGCCACTGCCTATGGCCACAGTGGGGAGCGACGGTGCTGAGTATGTCAAGCGCTTTCAAGCGCTGGGCATCAGCTGTGAATACGTCAAGCAACTGGACGACAACTACACAGCGCTGGCCAGTATCATGACCGATGCCGACCATAACCAAATTACTGCTTTTCATCCTGGCGCCATGGCACAAGCGCATTTAACGCAAGTGAGTGCCCGCTCCGATGTGCGCTTTGGCATCATTTCCCCCGATGGTCGCGACGCGATGCAACAACACGCCCAACAGTTTAAAGATGCCGCAATCCCCTTTGTATTTGACCCCGGACAGGGCTTGCCCATGTTCAATGGTGACGAGCTCAAAGCTTTTATTGCCTTGGCAGACTATGTGACGGTGAATGACTATGAGGGTGCCATGCTGTCCGAACGCACTGGTTTGTCGTTTGCCCAAATTTCCAAGCAAATCAAAGGATTGGTCGTCACCTTGGCCGAGCATGGTTGCGAGGTATGGCAAGGGGGTGAAAAAACTGTGGTAGCACCCGTGAAAGCCACCGCCGTGGTGGATCCCACAGGTTGCGGCGACGCATTTCGCGCCGCTTTGTTATTCGGCCTAGAAAATGGCTGGCCATTGGCACGCTGCTGCGCTTTAGGCAACCGGCTAGGCGCTCTCAAGATTGCGCAGCGTGGTGGACAGAACTACCTATTAGATTTACAAGAAATTCCCGAGCTGCGGGCTTGAAAACGTCTCCAATCTGAGATTGCGCGTAAAAAGCAAAAAACACGGCTAAGACTGCCGTGCGATTACTGGACTAGCAAAACGGGCAAGTCTGACTCCGCCACCACACGCTGTGCGACGGAGCCCATCAAAATTCGACCTAATGTGCTGTGTCCATGGGTGCCCATGACGATCATTTGGGTGTATGAAAGGAAGCTTAGCTGTTGCGCCCGCTGGAACTATTGATATAGGTCAAGCGATACGCAAACTTGTGAGAATGAGGACTGCACGAACCATCGAATAGCTTAAACGTTGAATAAAAAGTTCATAACATCGCCGTCTTTGACGATGTAATCTTTGCCTTCTGCCCGCATTTTTCCCGCATCTTTGGCTCCTTGTTCGCCCTTGTAGGTTATGAAATCGGCAAAAGCAATGGTTTGGGCGCGGATATAGCCGCGTTCAAAGTCAGTGTGAATCACCCCGGCGGCTTGTGGCCCCGTAGCACCCACGGCCACCGTCCAAGCCCGTACCTCTTTGACACCTGCGGTAAAGTAAGTTTGTAGCCCCAGCAAACCAAAGCCTGCGCGAATCAAACGGTTCAAGCCGGGCTCGCTTTGGCCAATTTCTGCGAGGAACATGTTGCGGTCTTCGTCGCTCATTTCCGACATTTCAGCTTCAATTTTTGCACAAATGGCTACAACTGGGGCATTTTGCTTGGTAGCGTATTCGCGTAATTTGTCTAAAAAGGGGTTATTTTCAAAACCATCTTCTGCCACATTGGCCACAAACATGGCAGGCTTTGCGGTAATTAAGCAAAGCGGCTTGAGGATTAACAACTCGTCTTTGCTGAAGTCGATACTGCGCACGGGCAGACCTTGGTTCAGCGTTGATTGGCACTTTTCCAGCACCACCGCAAGCTTGCCCGCCTCTTTGTCTGTGCCTGATTTGGCCGCTTTGATGGATCGCGCCAAGGTTTTGTCCACCGTAGTCAGGTCAGCCAGGCAAAGTTCGGTTTGAATCACTTCAATGTCGTTGATGGGATCGACCCTGCCCGCCACGTGAATCACATTGGCATCTTCAAAACACCGCACCACGTTCACAATCGCATCTGTTTCGCGGATATGGGCCAAAAATTGGTTGCCCAGTCCTTCGCCCTTGCTTGCGCCTGCTACAAGTCCCGCAATGTCAACAAATTCCACAATCGCTGGCACGATGCGTTCAGGCGAGATGATGGCGGCTAATTCTTGTAAACGTGGATCAGGGAGCTCCACAACCCCTACATTGGGCTCGATAGTGCAAAAAGGGTAATTCTCGGCAGCAATTCCTGCTTTTGTCAATGCGTTAAATAGCGTAGATTTTCCGACGTTGGGTAGGCCTACAATGCCACACTTAAGACTCATGGGTAACTTTCTAAAAAACTGTTGGGGCAAGTGTATTCGATGCGCAGCGCAAGCTGTGCGTCGGGGTATGACTATGGGCTTTTTTGTCGGATTTTTCGCACTCGCACTTCTGGCAAATGTGGGTGTTTGGGCGCACCAAGAGCAAGAGGTGGCCGCATGGCCAGCCCCCATTGCACTAGACGAAGAGCACCGTGCACTGCGCTTGGAGGTGCTGGGAACTTGGATTGACACCCAAGGAACGGCTACGATTGTGGATACGGCAGGGGTGAATTTTTCAAAATTCGCAGCCAAACCCGTGAGTAAAAATGCTACTTTGCCAGACAACGCTGCCCAGTGGGTGCATTTGCGTATCAACGCCCTGCCTTCAAAAAGAAACTCGATCAAAAGTATTGACCGTATTGTGGACTACCTGCCCTTGGTGTTGGAGGTACCCATACCTCTACTGGATTATTTGGATTTATACCACTTGAATGAAAAAGGCCAGTGGGAAATACAAAGAGCAGGTGATTTGTTGGCCAATGCTTACTGGAGTTACCCAAGCCGATATCCGCACTTTGAACTGCAGTTGCGTGAAGGCGCAAGCCACGATATTTTTCTGCGCCTGAGGGGGCATACCTCGATTACCGAGCCTCTTAAAATATCAAGTCCCGCAGAGTATTACCAGCATTTGCGGATTGAACACCTATTCTTAGGCTTGGTCTTTGGCGCGATGTTGATTTTGCTGGCGCTGTGCGTGGTTCAGGGTATTTTGTATCGGGACGCGGTCTATGCGTGGTACGGTGCCTATGTAGGGCTTGCCTTGCTGGGTATGGGGGCATTCTCAGGCTCTGGCGCATACTTTTTGTGGAATGAATCCCCGCGCTGGGCAGATGCCGCACCCGGAGCTATCTTGCTGGCGGTAACTTCAGTTGCGATGCAGTTTGTGCGACTTTTAACGGGTGTGTCGATTCGTGATGTGCGCTTGAACCGCGTCATGTTGACTCTGGTTGTGTTGGGATTAGTCTGTGCGCTGGTCTACCCATTTGTGCCCAGGCACACCATCGGGCGCGGCATGTTGGCTATACTATTTCCGATGCAGGCGGTAGCCATTATTGGTGCGGCGATTTGGTCCTGGCGGGGGGGGGATAAAGTCAGTGGTTTGGTCACCTTGGCCTATATTCCTTTGGGAATATCTCTGCTAATGGCTTTAGGCCACGCGTTGGGCTTGACACGAGCTTGGACGTATTCGCAAGATGCCATCATTGGCGCACTGATTTTTGAAATGCCCCTGTTGCTGATTGCGCTCAATTTGCGGTCCCGCAGCCGCCACGGCATGATCGAGCGGTCGCATGCTTTGTCTACCCAAGATGCACTCACTGGCTTGTTGGCAGCCCACTTATTCAAAGACCGTATGCGTCAAACTGTGCTGCGCTCACGCACCCACAAAGCCGATGCCGCTATTGTTTTTATAGAGTTGATCAACTACAAGCAGATCATGCAAATCCATGGCGTAACTGTGGCAGAGCAAAGTCTGTTGCGTTGCGTGATCAAGATGCGCCGGTTGCTGCGGGACGTGGATGTGGCTAGCAGGATTGCGGACAACCAATTCGGTTTGATTTTGGAGGGGGTGAGCTTGCGCGAAACTGCCATGCAATTGTGTGCACGGCTGATTGCAATGGGCTTGATGCCACTCAAAGGACTCAAACCCGAGGTTACTCTTCAATTTCACATGTCGGCCGTGCTGCTGCGTGAATGCACCCGCGAACAAGAAACGATTGAACCCATGCTGGTCGAGATGCTCAAGCACATGGGGCCGCGCACCCGAAAACCGATACGTTTTCTTGAAAACGTATCGGATACTGCAGAGCCCGTGGTATCGGACGGGCGCAATGGATTTGACTCGTCTGGTAAGCAACTGGCTTGGGCGTCAGATTCACAATCGGCAGGCACTTCTGATCCAAGTGATTTTGCCAATGCCCCCACTCAGCCCTCAGCATTGGCACCTAAATAAAGCACCAGTGCGCTAATCAATCAAAGGCAAAATTGGCATGTAAGGTCTGTCCCACCTTCAACACTGCACTTGTATCGCGTGAGATGCCTTCGCTTGGGAGCGCATTCATTCCAAAAGTCAATGCCCCGTCTAGACGCGGGTCGCTGCGGTAAGTTTGCAACATGTCGTTGACTTGCGGACTAGAAAGTGCG
>JANOYR010000225.1:0-4393 GCA_031428975.1 Polaromonas sp.
GGGTTTGCCGCACGACTGATTTTGGGTACTCCCTCATGAAGGAGTGCGGCAAACCCTTTGGCGTGCTCTGACGTTTGCGAGTAAGTGACTACTTTAAAATTAATAGCAAACTATGACCACATGACGCTGACATAGGCATTAAAAACCATATATCAGCGCCACACAAGCCTTAGCTAACCGCCAACACCGTCTCGCGCGACACGGGGGTGAGTTTGCCTAGTTTTAAAGTCAACACACCGTTTTCTAGCTTAGCCTCGCTGGCTGCCGTGTCAATTTCATCGGCCAGTTGGTAGGCGGCTTTAAAGCTGCGGGGGGCATCGTCTTTGGAGGTAATTCGCACCACGTTGGCTTCTATGCGTATGGTGATTTGGTCTTTGGCTAGGCCTGGCACATCGAGCGTGAGCGTGGTGCTTTTTTCGTCGCTTTCCACTTGCACACCGCGAGCGGTAGTGGTCGCGGCGTTGACATAATTGTCCACCAAATTGCCTTGCGCAGCCAGTGCAGAATGGACGGCTGGGTTAAAAGCAAAACGGGCGAAGCGGTTGGCAGGAGAGGTATAAAACATGGTGTTTTCCTTGTACACTCGCGGCTCATTCACGTTTGGCTCCCCATGAGCCAGCGCGTTCGCCGCATGGAGAGTAAGTGTTGCCATGCATTAGATTTACAAGGGGGAAATCACCATGAATAAATTTCGCAGACTGGCCTTGAAAAGCTTTGCCATTGCATCCATATCGGCCAGTTTTTCGGCGCTGCCTGTTGTCCATGGTCAAAACAATGCTCCTATAAAAATAGCGCTGATTGAGGGCTTGAGTGGTCCGTTTGCCAACACTGGCGAGGCAGTTTTTCGTAACCTTGTGTGGGCCACTGAGCGCGTCAACGAGCGTGGTGGTGTCAAGTTGGCGGGGGGGGCCAGACCCCTGCAAATTGAGCGCCACGACAGCAAAGGCCAAGTCGAAGAAGCGCTCACCACGCTCAAATCTGCCATCGACGGCGGTGCGCAGTTCATCGCGCAGGGCAATTCATCGGCGGTAGCAGCAGCGCTGATCGACGCGGTCAACAAACACAACGAACGCGAGCCAGCCAAGCGCGTGGTGTATTTGAACTACGCTGCCGTAGACCCCACACTCACCAATGAAAAATGCAGTTTCTGGCATTTCAGATTTGATGCACACGCCGACATGCGCATGGCTGCGCTGATGGAAGTGCTGCGCGAAGACCGCGATGTAAAGTCGGTGTATTTGTTTGGCCAAGACTACAGCTTTGGCCAGTCTGTGCTGCGCGAGGCAAAACGCCAATTGACGCTCCAGCGGGGGGATGTGGAGATTGTGGGCAATGAGCTGCACCCGCTGGGCCGCGTCAAAGACTTTGCACCCTATGCTGCCAAAATCAAAGCCAGTGGCGCACAAGCTGTTATCACAGGTAACTGGGGCAACGACCTCACGCACTTAGTCAAAGCAGCCAAAGAAGTAGGCTATGAAGGCAAGTTTTACACCTTTTATGCCAACGCACTGGGAGCCCCGGCAGCCATTGGCGAAGCAGGGGTGGGCAAGGTGTACGCCGTGGCCGACTGGCTACCCAACGTAAGCGGCAAAGACTCCGAGGCTTTTTACCGCAGCTTTAAACAGCGTTTCCCCAAGCCAGCCGACGACTACGTGCACATGCGGATGCAGCTCATGATCGAATCATTGGCCAGCGCCATTGAGCGCTCCAACCCAGCAGGCGCTGCGCTCGACATGGCCGCCGTGGCCAACCAGCTGGGCACGGCCTCGGTGAGTCTGTTTGGCCAAAGTGGCGAGATGCGCAGCGCTGACCACCAGTTTCAGCAGCAACTGGTGGTGGGGGTCATGGACAAACTGGGCACTCCCGGTGTGAAATTTGACGTAGAAGGCTCAGGCTATGGCTTTCGTGTGGTCAAAACCGTAGCGGCTGACAAGGCGCGTATGGCGCATACCTGCGCCATGAAGCCGTATTGAGTTTGCGCGCCAAAACGCGGCTTGGCAGGGCTAGCCGACCCAAGCCGCGTTTTGCATGATTTCGTCAAAAAACGCACGCAGGGTGCTAGGGCTCATGGTGTAGGGGTCAAAGCTGGCAGAGCGCGAGTATTTCAAGTAAATCTCGCGGTTTGACTCAAGCGATGACAGCGAGCCCATCGACCATTTGGTGAACTTGCGTGCTGCAATCTCAGAAAAGTCCAATATCGCAGGGTCGCGGTGGCGCGGATCTAGCAAGATGCGGTGGTAAAGCTGGTTAATGGCTGTGCGGTCGCCCTCAAGCTGTTGCAAAAAAATCCCGTTGGTCATGCACAGCGCACCCGTCACGCCCATGCGGGTGTTGTTGCGCTGCGAGGAAACCAAGATGCTTTTCAGGTCATCTGGCACCAAAATTTTGGAGGTGCGGCTTGCGTAGGTCAGTTGTATCAACATGTGGTTTACCCAAAAATTTGTATTGTGCTTGGGAATGCCTAGCTGGCCAAATTGAAGGCTATTTTGCAACCATCGAAGCAGCGCAATGCCATAGCGCTGCTTTTTTTACCGCTCAGGCGCGCAAATGGCCCAGCGGCAACTCGCGCGATGCCTTGACTTCGCCCAGCGAAAAGCTGGTGTGCAGGTCTTTCACATGCGGCAAATTAATCAGGGTGTCCATGGCAAAGCGGGAATAAGCCTCTAGGTCGGTGGCCATCACGGTGAGTTCAAACGAACCTTCGCCCGAGACATGGTGGCAGCTCATTACTTCGGGCAGCGCCACCAACCGCGCTTTTAGCTCGCGCGTCACCTCGCCGCTGTTGCGGTCGGCATAAATACGCACAAAGGCGATCACGCCCAGCCCTACTTTGTGGCGGTCAATCTCGGCGTGGTAGCCCAAGATGTAGCCCGATTCTTCTAGCCTGCGCACGCGCCGCCAGCAAGGCGCATTCGACAGGCCCACCCGCGATGCCAGCTCGGCATTGGTCAGGCGGCCATCGGCTTGCAATTGGTGCAAGATATGGATGTCAAATTTGTCGAGGCCTGATGTTGGTGGGGCATCTTCTTTGGCTGGTTTTGTTGCGGAATTTGATTTATTTGAGAATTTTTGTTTTAAATTCATGATGTTTTAAGCCTATTTGTTCCGCATACTAACGCGAATGCTATTGAAAAAGCAAGCCTGTTTCGCCTAAAACGCCGCCCAATAGCGTTACAGTCATTCCA
Source organism: Polaromonas sp. (assembly GCA_031428975.1). GTDB lineage: Bacteria > Pseudomonadota > Gammaproteobacteria > Burkholderiales > Burkholderiaceae_C > JAAFIP01. The sequence continues at coordinate 3,186 of JANOYR010000225.1, forward strand.
TGCGCACTACCATTCAAAACCTGCAAGGGTCACAAATTCGCCAAGTCGTCAACGCCTCATTGGGCCGTAGCGATGTCCTTAAATTTTGGTTTGGCGAGAGCGACCAAGATACGCCAGAGGCGGTGCGCGCCGCCGCAGCAGCCAGCGTCATGGCGGGCGAGACTTTCTATAACCAAAATCTGGGCATTCCCGAGTTGCGCGAGGCGATTTCGGGCTATATGTCGCGTTTGCATGGCGATATTCCGGTGGACCGCATTGCAGTCACCTCCGCAGGCGTGAGCGGCCTGATGCTGGCTGCGCAGCTGCTGATTGACGTGGGCAACGAAGTGGTGGCCGTGACCCCCGTCTGGCCTAACTTAACGCAACAAACCATCATCATGGGGGCTAAGCTGCGCACCGTGGCGCTCAAGCCAGCGAACGGCGAGTGGAGCTTGGACATGGCCGCTTTGCTAGAAGCTATCACGCCGCAAACCAAGGTATTGATTGTGAATGCGCCCAACAACCCGACGGGCTGGACACTGAGCGTAGCTGAGCAACGCACCATTTTGGAGCATTGCCGCCGCACCGGTACTTGGATTGTGGCTGACGAAGTGTATGAGCGTTTGTATTACGCCCCCACAGCCAAAGACTGCGCTCCGAGCTTTTTAGATATTGCCGCGCCCGAAGACCGATTGGTGGTGGCGCACAGCTTTTCAAAAACCTTCCTGATGACCGGCTGGCGCTTGGGCTGGCTGGTGTTGCCGCCAAGTGCCACGCCGCACGTGAGCAAGTTGGTCGAATTCAACACGTCTTGCGCCCCCACCTTTGTGCAGCGGGCCGGTGTTGAGGCCATCCAACGCGAATCCGAGATCACGCCGGCCCTGGTGGCGCATTTCAAAACCTGTCGAGATACGCTGATTCCCCTGCTGCAAAGCGTGCCTGGCCTGCGTGTGCAAGCAGCTAAAGGCGGCATGTATGCGTTTTTTCAACTCGACGGCTACACCAACTCGCTAGAACTAGCCAAACGGCTGGTGGTGGAGGCGGGTCTTGGCTTGGCGCCGGGCAGCGCCTTCGCGCCAGAGGCCGAAGGCTGGCTGCGCTGGTGCTATGCATCGAAAGACGTGGACAGGCTCAGGCAAGGCGTGCAGCGGCTCAAGGATTGGCAAAGCCGCCAATAAAAAGCTATAATAAGAGGCTTTGCAAAACAGCGCTAACCCTAGGTCGGCGCT
>JANOYR010000226.1:0-16101 GCA_031428975.1 Polaromonas sp.
TCACGTCCCAAGTAGGCCAAGGCCAACACGTCTTCACCCTGCAACTAAGCAGCGCCAAAAGCGCCCTTAAAGCCGTGGCCAAGGTGCTAGAAGCGTGGATAGCGCACTTTCACGGCACACAGGTGCGCATACAGCCGCTCAGCAAAGTAGAAGACCCGGCATGGCGCTGGCACATCGGCCTAGAAGCCGAATCCACCGCCCTGCTCAACGACCTCTACACCCAAGCCCCCACGGGCGATGCCCGCATGAAGCGCCTAATCAGCCTGTTCAAGCTAGATTTCGCTAACCCCGCCGAGATGCGCGCCGACGTAGCAGGCAAGCCCGTTTATCTGGGCTTAGCCATGGCAGCAGACGGCACGCTGCGCGTGAAGCCGCAGAATTTGTTGTTGAATTTGCCGCTGGCGGTGGCTAGCTGATGTTTGGTAATTGAATCTACATGCTCCAGAGCCTTGGAAATCATGGTCACATATTCCGCCGATACTGCCCACCCACCTCAAACAGCGCATTGGTGATCTGGCCCAGCGAGCACACGCGCACAGCATCCATCAGCACGTCAAATACGTTTTGATTCGCGATCACTGCCTGTTGCAGGCGCTTGAGCATGGCGGGGGATTTATCGGCGTGCAGAGTTTGGAACTCCTCCAGCCGTTTGAGCTGGGATTGTTTTTCTTCTTCTGTGCTACGGGCGAGCTCCAGCGTTTCTTGTACCGCGTCGCCCTTGGGATTTCTGAAAGTGTTGACGCCGATGATGGGCAGCTCGCCGGTGTGTTTGAGCATTTCGTAGTGCATGCTCTCGTCTTGGATGCGGCCGCGCTGGTAGCCGGTTTCCATGGCGCCTAGCACGCCGCCGCGCTCGCTGATGCGCTCAAATTCGCTCAATACAGCCTCTTCTACCAGCTCAGTGAGCTCTTCGATGATGAAGCTGCCTTGGCTTGGATTTTCGTTTTTCGCTAAGCCCCATTCGCGGTTGATGATCATCTGAATCGCCATGGCACGGCGCACGCTGTCTTCGGTGGGCGTGGTAATCGCTTCGTCAAATGCATTGGTGTGCAGGCTGTTGCAGTTGTCATAAATCGCAATCAGGGCTTGCAGCGTGGTGCGGATGTCGTTGAACTGGATTTCTTGCGCGTGCAGGCTGCGGCCGCTGGTTTGCACGTGGTATTTGAGTTTTTGGCTGCGTTCATTTGCGCCGTATTTGTCACGCATGCTGGTGGCCCAAATGCGGCGCGCCACGCGGCCTAGCACGGTGTATTCGGGGTCCATGCCATTGCTAAAGAAAAAGCTCAGGTTGGGCGCAAAGTCGTCAATGTGCATGCCGCGCGCCAAATACGCTTCTACGAATGTGAAGCCGTTCGACAGCGTGAGCGCCAACTGGCTCAAGGGGTTGGCACCCGCCTCGGCAATGTGGTATCCGCTGATCGACACGCTGTAAAAATTGCGCACCTTGTGGTGTACAAAATATTCGGCAATATCGCCCATGACCTTCAGGCTGAATTCGGTGCTGAAAATACAGGTATTTTGCCCTTGGTCTTCTTTCAAAATATCCGCTTGCACCGTGCCGCGCACGTTTTCTTGCACCCATTCTTTGATTTTGGCAGCTTCGGTGTCGGTGGGTTCGCGGCTATTGTCGGCTTTGAATTTGTCTAAGTTTTGGTCAATGGCGGTGTTCATGAACATGGCCAAAATCGTCGGCGCTGGCCCGTTGATCGTCATGCTCACGGAGGTGCTGGGCGCGGTGAGGTCAAAGCCGCTGTACAGCACTTTCATGTCTTCTAGCGTGGCAATGCTCACGCCGCTGTTGCCCACTTTGCCATAAATGTCGGGGCGCGTGGCGGGGTCTGCGCCATAGAGCGTGACTGAGTCAAACGCGGTACTCAGGCGCTTGGCGGGCAGGCCTTCGCTGACCATTTTGAAGCGGCGGTTGGTGCGAAACGCATCGCCTTCGCCTGCAAACATGCGCGTGGGGTCTTCGCCTTCGCGCTTGAAAGCGAAGGTGCCCGCAGTATACGGAAAGCTGCCGGGCACGTTGTCTAGCATCAGCCATTTGAGGATTTCGCCATGGTCTTCAAACTGGGGCAGGGCAACTTTGCGGATCTTCGTGCCAGACAGCGATGTGGTGGTAAGCGCCGTACGGATTTCTTTGTCACGGATTTTGACAATGTATTCGTCGCCTGCGTAGGCGGTTTGCATGTCTGGCCATTGCTGCAAAAGCTTGCGTGCGCCAGGGTCTTGCGCGGCTTTGCGGTGCGCGGCCAGGTCGAGCGCGGCCTCGGCAGCGGGTGCGCGGTCGGGTTTGCCTATTTTGAGCATACGTGCAGCGGCTTGCAGTTGCTGAATCTCGCGGGCCAGCGTGGCCTGCTCGCGGGCTTTGCGCTTATAAGCGCGCACGGTGTCGGATATTTCGCTTAAATAGCGGGTGCGTGCACCGGGAATGATCGGGGTTTGGTTGGTGCTGTGGCGGGTGCTCACTAATGGCAATGCGCCCTCAGTGAGCTTGAGCCCTAATTCCACCAAACGCGGCTTCATGGCTTGGTACAGCGCGGTCACGCCATCGTCGTTAAAGCGTGCGGCCATGGTGCCAAACACCGGCATGTCTTCCATGCGGCGGCTCCACGCCTCTTGGTTGCGCTGCACCTGCTTGCTCACGTCGCGCAAAGCGTCGTGCGAGCCTTTGCGGTCAAATTTGTTAATCGCCACAAACTGCGCAAAATCGAGCATGTCGATTTTCTCTAGCTGGCTGGCCGCGCCAAACTCAGGTGTCATCACATACATGGGCAGGTTCACATGCGGCACAATCGCCGCGTCGCCTTGGCCAATGCCACTGGTTTCCACAATGATCAAATCAAAGCCCGCCACCTTGCAAGCGTCGATCACATCGGGCAGGGCTTGGCTGATCTCAGAGCCAAACTCGCGCGTGGCCAAGCTGCGCATGAACACGCGCGGGCCTGCGCCCCAAGGCGCAATCGCGTTCATGCGGATGCGGTCGCCCAGCAGCGCACCGCCCGATTTGCGGCGTGAGGGGTCGATAGATATCAGCGCAATGCGAAGGCTGTCATTTTGGTCAAGCCGCAGGCGGCGAATCAGCTCATCGGTCAGTGACGATTTGCCAGCACCGCCCGTGCCGGTGATACCAATCACCGGTATTGCTATATTATTTGAAGCAAGATATGACTGTATGACGGTGACAATGCTTGTTTTTTCTTTAGATATCTCTAGTTTGGTAATTAATTGCGCCAAACTGCGCCAAGCCAGCTCGCCGTGGCCTTGAATGGCCTTAATGTCGTCAGAAGCGGCCTTGCTCAGGTCTTGGTCGCAGGCCATCACCATCTCGCCAATCATACCTGCCAGCCCCATGCGCTGGCCGTCTTCGGGGCTGAAAATGCGCACGCCGTGGGCTGCCAAATCTCGAATCTCTTCGGTCACAATCACCCCGCCGCCGCCGCCAAACACCTTAATATGCTCGCCGCCACGCTCTTTAAGCAAGGCCGTCATGTATTTGAAATACTCCACATGCCCGCCTTGGTAGGAGCTTACCGCAATGCCTTGCACGTCTTCTTGCAGCGCAGCAGTCACCACGTCATCCACCGAGCGGTTGTGCCCCAAATGCACCACTTCCACGCCCATGCCCATAAGAATACGGCGCATGATGTTGATGGAGGCGTCATGCCCGTCAAAAAGCGAAGCCGCCGTGACAAAACGCACTTTGTGCGCAGGGCGGTAGTCGGCCAAGGATGTGTAGTCTTTAGACAGGTCGGTCATGCGGGTCTCCAAAACATGCTTTTGCAACAGTTGACGTTTACGTAAACGTCAACTAGCGTATTTTGCCCGAATTTGAAGTAAGCTACAAGTCAACTACGCTTTTGCCATGTGCGCATGGCCCACATGCCGACCACCATGGCGGCCACAAAGCTGGCGGCATCTATTCCACCTGTGAACACAGAAGCCAATGCCGGGCCTGGGCAATAGCCCGCAAGACCCCAACCCACACCAAACATCACAGCACCCAAGACCAAAGGAACATCAATGTCTTTGCGGCTTGGCAACTCAAAACCAGCCGCTGCCCATGGAGTCTTACCCAAACGCGGTGTCACACTAAAGGCGACAAGGCTGACCAAAACAGCGCCACCCATGACAAAAGCCAAGCTGGGATCCCACGCGCCAAATCGTTCAGGTGCAAAAATACCGCCGATATTCAAAAAACCGATGACTTTGAGTGGTTGTGTCATGCCTGACACCACCAAGCCCACAGCAAACAGTGCGCCCGATAGGCAAGCGAAAGCAATTTTTTTCAACATGGGAGACTCCTCTTAAGCGCCGCGCAGCAAAGCGACCAAAGCCACAGTAGCTATGCCCGAAACCATGAAAACGCAGGTTGCCACCAAAGAGCGTAACGAGCGCCTGCCCAAACCACACACGCCATGTCCGCTGGTACAGCCCGAGCCCAAAACCGTGCCAACCCCTACCAACAATCCCGCTGGCAACAAAAGCGCAAGTGGCCGTGTGTGAAGGCTTGGAGCAGGTATCCATAGGCTTGCCAAACCGCCCGCTACCACAAGCCCAAGAATGTAGGCCCAGCGCCATGCGGTTTCGCTATGCGCAGCGTTGTCGGCGGGGGCGATCGCAGCGGATGCAATTCCACTGATGCCCGTGACCCTACCAAGGGAGGCAAGTAATAGCCAACTGGCAAGGCCAATCAAAATTCCCCCAAGCAGGGGTTGCAGGTAAGGATGCATCGCAGTTTAAATTTAAGTGAAACAAAAAGTCTGTATTCTATATTACTTTATGCAATTAATATATATTGTTAATGGTATAATGAAAACTTCATGATGCCGCATTCCACAGAACTTCTATTGCTCGCTATAGGCAGCGCCGTGGGTGCTGTGCAGGTGTTAACGGGTGCTGGTGGTGGAATTTTGGCATTGCCGCTGCTCCTGCTTGGCACCAGCATGTATGTGCAAGAGGCAGCGCCCGTGGCATTGATGGCTGTAGCAGTTTCAGCGGGTGTGGCAACTGTTGCCGCTTTGCCTTCGGGTTTGGTTCGTTACCGCGCTGCGTTCATGATGGCCATATTTGGTTGGATAGCTAGCCCCATTGGGGTTTGGATTGCACACAAGGTCCCCAGCAATATTTTGGCATTGATGTTTGCAATGCTGATGCTGCGAAATGCAGTGGCATTTTGGGTGCAGCCCGTGCCGGGCTCGAATCTAGCAATGTCTTGCGCTTGCTTATTGGATGAAAAAACCGGACGTTTACACTGGACTTGGCCTTGCGCCAGAGCGTTAGGTAAGACGGGCCTGACGGCGGGGCTTTTATCCGGACTATTAGGGGTCGGAGGCGGCTTTATCATCGTGCCGAGTTTGGCTAAACACACCAATGTGCCCATGCAATCTATTGTGGTGACATCCCTAATGGTGATTTGTTTGGTTGCTTTGGCCTCGATTGGTAGCACATTGCTGGTGGCCAGCATTGCATGGAGTGCAGCCATACCGTTTGTGGCAGGCGCAGTCATTGGTGGTTTGCTGATGCGGATACCCGCACGAAGCATTTCGCCACAAACATCCGCACGTGCTTTTGCACTGCTGAGTGCAACAGTGGCGTGTGCATTGTTATTTCGCACCATCCAATCATTTTTAGCTTAGCAATTGAACCCAAAGAAAGAACGTCCATGCTTCCGATTCAATTATTTGACCCAGTATCGAGCACCTACACCTATTTGTTGGTGGATGAGACAAGCCATCAGGCCATCATCATAGATCCCGTTGACGCGCAAATGCAGCGTGATTTGGAGATCTTGAAAGCGAGGGGTTTAAGGCTTGCATACATCATAGAAACGCATGCCCACGAGGACCACATCACCAGTGCAGGGGGGCTGATAGAGCACACCGGTGCGCAGACCGCCACGCCTGAAGGCTGCGGCATATTGCCATCAGCTTTGCAACTCAAGGATGGCGATGTATTGCAGTTTGGTACACAGTCAATTAAAGCCATTCATACCCCCGGCCACACAGCGGGAAGCATGAGCTTTGTATGGCAGCAAGGTGCAGCGCAGCATGTGTTCACGGGAGACACCTTGCTGATTGGCGGCTGCGGCCGCAATGATTTTCAGTCTGGCAGCGCAAAAGCTTTGTACCACAGCATCACGCAGGTGTTGTTTGGTTTGCAAGACGATGCACTGGTGTGGCCCGGCCATGACTACAAAGGCCAGACGCACAGCAGCGTTGCGCAAGAAAAAAGGCACAATAGCCGAATCAACGATCTGGCATTGTCGCGCGTGCGCAGCGAACAAGAATTTATTGAGCTTATGAACAATTTGAATTTACCCACCCCAAAACGCATGGACGAAGCCGTCCCAGCCAACCTTAGCCTGGGTGTGCAACATGATGCTGGCGCAGCATTGGATGCGCCCAGAGCTGTGCCACAAAGCGCGGGTTACAGTGGCGATGTATCACCACAGCTGGCATACCAATGGTGGAAGAGCGGCAAGGCCTATTTGGTGGATATACGGACACATGCCGAGCGTGCTTGGGTGGGCTTTGTACCCGATGTGGTGGGCATTGAATTTAAGAGTTGGCCGGGTATGGCACTCAACCCAGATTACGACGCACAATTAAAAGCTGCTATACCTGCTGGTGCTAGGGTATTGCTGCTGTGCAGATCAGGCCTGCGCTCAGTGCCCGCAGCGCAGCGTGCGCAGGCTTTGGGGTTCGAGGCATACAACATCCTAGAAGGTTTTGAAGGCGATCCCGATACGCAAGCCCACCGCAATACCATGGGCGGTTGGCGTAAACTGGGCTTGCCTTGGCGACAAAACTAGCGGTAGTTACGGTAATCGCAGAGGCAAATCAACAAGCTTGCGGCACAATGCGGTATGAATACCGAACAACTGCTACAACGCATCGAATCCAAACGTGACGAAGTCACCGCTCTCACGCAAGATTTGGTGCGCATCCCCACAATTAACCCGCCGGGCGATGCCTACGAAGCCTGCGCCCGCTTTTTGGGCGAGCGCTTGGCCAAAAGTGGTTTCAAAGTGGAATACATCCGCGCCAAGGGTGCGCCGGGCGACAGTGACCAATACCCCCGCACGAACGTGGTGGCACGCTACGAGGGCATGCACCAAGGCGAGTGCGTGCATTTCAACTCCCACATAGATGTGGTGGAGGCGGGCAGTGGTTGGACGTTTGATCCCTTTGGTGGACAGGTGCAAGACGGCAAGGTTTATGGGCGCGGTACATGCGACATGAAAGGCGGCTTGGCCAGCAGCGTGATCACTTGCGAAGCGTTGATTGAAAGCGGTATTGCGCTGCATGGTGCGCTAGAAATCAGCGGCACGGTAGACGAAGAGTCTGGCGGATTCAGTGGTGTGGGCTATTTGGCGGAGCGCGGCTATTTTTCTAAACCCAAGGTGCACCATGTCATTATTCCTGAACCGCTGGGCGTAGACCGCATATGCTTGGGTCACAGAGGCGTTTACTGGGCTGAGGTGGAAACCAAGGGCAGGATTGCCCACGGTTCGATGCCCTTTTTGGGCGACAGTGCCATCAACCACATGAGCGCATTCATTCACCTGCTCGAAACACGACTCAACCCCAAGTTGGCGCAGCGCCATACCCGCGAACCCGTAGAGCCGCCCGGCGCGCGCGTGAGCACACTCAACATCAACAGCATTCACGGAGGCCAAGTAGAGCAGCGCTACGCAGTGGACGCGCGCGGCTGGCCCACAGCCGATTTGCCGGCCCCCACGGTAGCGCACAGCTGCCGCGCCGTGCTCGACAGACGATTCATCGCCGAGGAAAATTTAGACGAAGTGAAACGCGAGATTTTGGACATGCTGCAAGAACTTCAGCGCACTCGCCCAGGTTTTGATTTCAACATCAAAGAAATCATGAGTTTTGTGCCCACCGCCACCCCCCAAGACGCACCCGTGGTGGCCGCCACCGCTATCGCCATTGCCCGTGTGTTAGGGCGTGAACCTAGTTATATATCTAGCCCCGGCACGTATGACCAAAAACATATCGTACGCACGGGTCTTCTTAAAGATGTGATTGCCTATGGTCCAGGAATTCTAGATTTGGCACACCAACCGGACGAATATGTGGGAATTCAAGAGTTAGTAGACAGCGCGAAAATCATGGCGCTGGCGGCTTTGCGTCTTTGCGGAGTAAGGTAAACAGCGTGATTTGCTATCTTGGGAAAGTAATTTTGTGATATTTGACGGGGGATTTTTGCAAAAAAAGCTTTAATTTGCATTAATAGTCGTTAATTTTGACAGGGTAAGGCAAGCGCTATTGGATAGTTTTGCTTTCAATAGGCCTTTTAAACCAAGAGGCCATGATGCAAAACTCCCCCCAACTTACCTACGCGACCAGTTTTGAACGCTCAGATCCAGCTCTGCCAGCACATTTGGCGCAAAGAATCCAACGCGAATACACCGACAGGTTCAATTCACTATGGGGAGGGCGCTCAATTTTGCATGGTCGCACGCCACCATCTGATGCCGTCCGCTTGAATGGCAATGACTATCTTTCCCTTACCGGACATCCAGACATCGTCAGAGCGCATAGCAAGGCGCTTTTGCGTGACACGGATTTTGTCATTCAGTCGAGTGTTTTTTTGCACGGAGAGCATCCCATTCGACAGCTGGAGCGAGATTTGGCGCACTGGATGGGCAAAGAAGATGGGCTTATTTGCCAGTCGGGTTATGCCGCCAATATTGGATTGTTACAAGCGGTAGCAGATGAAAAAACGCCCGTGTATTTGGATACGCTGGCGCACACCTCTTTGTGGGAAGGGGTGCGTGCTGCGCGAGCACCCGCGTATGCGTTTCGACACAATGACCCAGCCCACCTTAGCCGTATGATGCAGCGACACGGCCCTGGACTCGTTGTGGTGGATTCTGTTTACAGCACAACTGGTGCGATTTGCCCACTGCGCGAAGTACTGGATGTTGCAGAGCAGCATAAGAGTATGATTTTGGTAGATGAGTCCCATTCGCTGGGAACACACGGCCCACAGGGTGCAGGGCTATGTGCCGAATTGGGTGTGACGGACCGCGTCCACTTCATCTCCAGTAGCCTTGCAAAAGCATTTGCTGGCCGCGCTGGCTTCTTCAGTGTTTCGGCGGCCATGCGAGACTACATGGTGACCACAAGTTACCCCAATATTTTCAGCTCTTGTCTTTTGCCGCATGAAATTGCAGGCTTGGCAGCTACCTTGCAAGTGGTTATAAAAAGCGACCATGCGCGAGAGAGGCTGATGCAGGTATCGCGTCGGCTGCGCGAATCTTTGTCGGAAATGGGCTATCCCGTGCACCAAGGCACAGAGCAGATCATTGCACTAGAGGCCGGTAGTGAGCCAGCCACGATCATTTTGCGCGACTTGCTCGAAGAACGCGGCGTCTTTGGAGCCGTATTTTGTGCCCCAGCCACCAGTAGAAACCGCGCCATGGTGCGCTTAACTTTATCCAGCGCCATGACTGACGCAGAGCTAGCACATGTAGAGCAAGTTGCCATGGAAATAGCGCCCCTCATTGAGCCGCACAACTGGCCCATTGCGCGGCGCCAGTTGGCGCAGCGCGAAGCCGAATGTGTTTAAGGCCTACTCGGAGATACTGTGTGGAGGTCGCTCGGACAAATACTGCTGGTGGCTGATTCCAAACGCCGTTTCTGGAAAAACCCGAAAGTGCGCACCCAATAAACCATTGCTGTGTCCAATTTTAAAGCTGGGACGAATACTTGGTTGCTCGTCAGTACCCAATGCCTGAATCAATTCAGTGTTGGGTAAATGCGTGCCGTTTTGGATTTTTTGAATGGTATCAGCTGACTCACCGGTGGCACTGGCTAAATCAGCGACTGCGGTTAAATCTTTTTCTAGCTCAAGCTGTAACCAGTGCGCTCGGGAAAACTTATCCAAAGCAAGCAGGCCAAAGGGCTCTGGGATGACAAAATACTCTACCCACAGCTGCTCTTTAACAATCGCGTTTAATGCGTGTCTGACGGTACTTTCTTGCAAAATCGCATATTGATCGCGCTTGAGGATGCCACTCCAAATCCCATCGTAAAACGCCATGGGATAGTCTTGCAACTCGCCCAATATTTTGACCAAATGCTTGCCGATTTGTTGGGTTTGCTTGGGCACAAATCGGTCGATTAGCCCATTGTTGAATGCTTCCACCGCGATCAGTTCATCTGCTTTGCCTGTAAGCAAGACCCGGTTAGTGAGCCAGCCCGGTAGCAGTTGTAAAAAATGCAAACCATTCATCGCAGGCATCGAAAAATCCACCACGCATATTTTGGTCAAGCCGTAGCGTAGCCCGTTGCTTTTCCAATACTCCAAGATAGCGGGAATCAGGGATTCACTAGATCGCCAGCTATTAATCAAGCCTTGGTGCGCATGCATGTCCTGGTCCCATGCTGAATTTTGCTCTTGAATATGAGCCAAGCAACGGCTTGCGTTGGTGAAAAGCTGGATAGGCCATTCTTTCGGTAATATCGATGCCAATGTATCTAAATACGACGAATCGTCGTCTAGAAAAACAAAGGCGTTAGGTCGATGGTAGTGAGGAAATCGCATGATTCTGTGTTTTTCCCATGGTGATGTCTTGGGTTGGGATGTCGATTGAAAAAGTAGATCCGAAGTTGGGTGTTGATTTCACGGTAATAGTGCCCCCTGAAGCCTCGACTACTTGTTTGCAGTATGCTAATCCTAGGCCATGGCCGGTGTCATGTGTGGTTGAAAAAAAAGGTTCAAAAATGTAGGGGAGATCTACCGCTTTGATGCCCAGTCCGCTGTCTGTCACCGATATTCTGCCTCTTCCAGATCGCGCACCCAGTTCTATGTGAATCGCACCTGCTGGAAACGGAGATTGCGCAGCTTTCAAAGTGTAAATCGCGTTTTTGATCAAATTGTTGAGAACTTGTATGTATTGGCGCTCTGAGCCATAAAACATAAAGTCTTCGTGGGCAAAAATTTCTACGCAATTTTCTTCTGTGCGTGAGCCAAAGGGGTATTGAATGGCTACTTTATTGACCAATCCTTGTGCGGAAATTAAGTCTTTGGGCGCTGGTAACTGCATCAGACGTGCGTTCATCATTTGCACATCAATGTGGTGGTTAATCGTGATGGTCAGTGACTCAATTTTTTTCGTCAATTTATTCAAAGATCGGGTGCGGGATTTGTCATCTGTATTCGACACTTCGTTAGAAATTGCTTGCGCTGCCATAGAGATTGTGGCCAGGGGGGTTCGCAATTCATGCGCCATGATTCCCATCACCGCTAGCGATTGTTGTAGTCTTTGCCGGCGTAAATTCGCGTTGGACGCACCTAAAGAGATTGCAGCAAAAAACCCAAATGCCAAAACAACCCAATTAGAAATTTCTACATTGGGCAAGTTACCCAATTGCCAAAATGCAATGCAAGTGGCGATAGGCACCCCCCCAATAAGGCCTAATGTCGCCAGACGCCAGTCGGTAAAATGGTAGTAAATCAGCACCATGCAGGCCATGCTGCCAAGCCACACCGCGTTCGCGGCATTCATCCAATACATCCAAGTAAAAAAAACGGGTAGTTGCAACCAAAAAACTGCAAAAACATATTTATAAGACGGTGCGTCAGATTCGGCTGCTTTTGTTCGGTCGTAAAAAAGGCCTAGACCTAAAACACACAATGCCAATCGAACCCAAATGTTTTCATAGGGCTGTGGCAAAGCGACCGCCCACAAATACCAAAATAATATTTGACCAAAAACAGTAAATGCTCCCAGCACTCTGAAACGGTACAAAGAGGGGTGAAGAATGGTTTCGATGGCAGGGTCAAGCGTAGCTTGCCGCAATCGAAGTAATATGGGATGCCTTTTTAAAAGCGGCATCGAGAAGATGTTGAACACGAAATGCTCCGAATCATCACAAGAAACGGTCTTGTAACTGTGAGTAATGATTGTGAACGGTTATCACCATGAATTTTATTTTTTATGCGCACGCCTGTTAATTTTGACAATTTAGTACTTGACACCTTGCTGCTCGATTGGATCGGAGCATTGAGACCCTACTGTGTTGACTCACTGATTGTGATGGGACCCGCTGTAACGGGTGCGCCACGCGATCGTTGGCTGCATGCGGTGTACCCGCCTAAAATATTAGACATGGCGCAAGCTTTGGCTGAAAGCAATGATTTTGGTTACGACTGGCAGTCCAGCGATTCGCCCATGGTGGCGTGGCAAACGATCTCAGGTGGTGTTTATACGGATTTGACCCGTTGGCGGCTTCTGGCGCTTGGGCACGGCTTGCAAAGTATGGTGCGCGTGGAATTTGCGCTTCCTAGGTCGCGGGCATTTGAGTGCTTTATGCTTAGTCCGCAAACCATGCACGAACGCGCAGATGCGGCGGCACTGGTGTGGTCGGCGATGAATATTTGGCCCAGACTGAAGCGCGTACTGGCAGATGCCGTATGCCCACTAAGCCGCAGAGAAAAAGAATGTTTGGCACTCGCCTTTGATGGGCTGACAGCGGTTGAAAGTGCCAAATTACTCGATTGCAGCGACCGAACGGTGACGTACCATTTGACCAATGCCATGCACAAGCTAAAGGTAGACAGCAAGCTCGCCGCAGTGGTGCGGGCCTGCTGGTACGGGGTTATTTAGCCCCCCGCGCCTGTGCCAAGAACCGCTGGGGTTCGGGCCAAAACCTCCCCCGCTGCCTGCTCATACGCATAGGCCAGCTGTAACACCCCCGCATCGTCCTGCGGTTTACCAATGATCTGCAATCCCATGGGCAGGCCGTTTTTGCCGAATCCGCAGGGCAAGCTGATGCAAGGCAGACCTGCAAAAGTAGCGTAGGTGACGCACTCCATCCAGCGGTGGTAGGTGTCCATGGCTTTTCCTGCGATATGCGTAGGCCAGCGCTCGTTGACGGGAAACGGCCAAACCTGCGCAGCGGGCAGGGCTAAATAGTCGTAGCGTTCAAACAGCGTCAGCAGGTGTTGGTAGAAGCTGGTGCGCACACTGCTGGCATGCAGCAACTCGTTGCCAGTGAGTGAGGCTGCGCTGTCGTGCTCCCAGAGGGCTTCAGGCTTGATGCGTTCGCGGTTGCCAGCGTGTAACAAAAACGGCGCAATACGTGAAGCTACCAGTGCCCTGCGCCAGACCAGCCAAGCCTCCCATACGCGCTCAGGCGCATAGCCCAAAGCCGTGGGCTCTATATGGCAGCCCATGCCCTGTAGGCGCAATAAGCCTTGCCCACAGACCTCTACCACGCCGCTTTCCATCGGTAAATAGCCGTTGAGATCGCCCAGCCAAGCAATTTTTTTCTCTTTTATGAAAAATTCATTGGATGTCACCGTTGAATGGTCATATTGCGCTACTGATAAAGGAGCGCGTACATCCTCGCCTGATTGCGTGTGCAGCAGCATGGCCATGCTTTTCACGTCGCGTGCCATCGGGCCTTCGGTGGCCAACTGGGCTATCCAAACGTCGTTGGCGGGCCACATGGGCACACGGCCTTGGCTGGGCCGCATGCCAAACACATTGTTCCAAGCGGCGGGGTTGCGCAGGCTGCCCATAAAATCGCTGCCATCGGCAACGCTGAGCATGTGGCTTGCCAGCGCTACTGCTGCGCCGCCGCTAGAGCCGCCAGCGCTCAGTGTTGGCGCATAGGCGTTGCGCGTTGCACCAAACACGGGATTAAAGCTGTGCGAGCCTAGGCCAAATTCGGGAACATTGGTTTTACCAATCACAATAGCGCCAGCCGCCTTCATGCGCTGCACCATCAGGCCATCTTCTTTGGGAATGAAATCGGCCATCAGCGGACTGCCCAAGGTGGTGCGAAGGTCTTTGGTGAGTGCCAAATCTTTGATCGCCTGCGGAATGCCGTGCATCCAGCCCATTGACTGGCCACGCGAGAGCAAGCCGTCGTAACGGCTGGCCTCGTCCAGCAAATCGTCTTCATCGCGCAGACTGACGATGGCATTGAGCGTAGGGTTGGTGCGGGCTATTTGCGCAAGCGTGGCTTGCATCAACTCACGGCACGAAAAATGCTTAAAGTGCAAAGACTGCGATATTTGCCATGCGGGCAAACTGGTAATTTCCATGAGTGTCTCCGAGGTGTTTGTGGGCTATAGTGCATTGTTATTGTGCATCGACTTTTTGCACTCTCAGTCATTTTTGAAATAATCGTTTCCCACACCGTAGTTTTATACAAGGAATCTTATGAGTCGCCGACATATTGTGAGTTTTACCGCCAGTGCGCTGGCCTTGGCCGCCGCGCTGTGCAGTCCCGCTGCGATGGCCCAAGGCAAAACGCTCAAAGTAGTGCCGCATGCCAACATCACCATTCTTGACCCGATTTGGACCACGGCTTTTGTCACGCGCAACCACGGCTACATGATTTATGACACCCTGTTTGGCACCGACACTGACGGCAAAGTTAAGCCACAAATGGTCGACAAATGGAGCGTGAGCAAAGACAATTTGCTGTGGACATTTACCCTGCGCGAAGGCCTAGAGTTTCACGACGGCAAGGCCGTGACCAGTGAAGACGCTGTAGCATCGCTTAAGCGCTGGGCTTCGCGCGATGCCTTTGGCGGCGTGCTGCTCAAAAGCGTGGACGCATGGGACACCCCCAATGCCAAAACCTTCACCATCAAACTTAAAACGCCCTTTGGCGTGATGCTTGAAGCGCTGGGAAAGCCATCGTCCAATGTGCCTTTTATCATGCCAGCCCGTGTAGCTGCCACGCCGGGCAGCGAGCAAATCAAAGAACACATCGGTTCTGGGCCATTTAAGTTCAATCCTGCTGACTTTAAAGCGGGCGAGCGCGTGCTGTACACCAAAAATGACAAATACAAACCCCGCAGCGAAGCGCCCAACGGCACCACGGGCGGTAAAGTGGTCAATGTTGACCGTGTCGAATGGGTCATCATCCGCGACCCGCAAACGCAATACAACGCGCTCATTGCAGGCGAGGTGGATATCGTTGAACAGCCCGCTTTTGAGCAATACGCCTCACTCAAGTCACAAAAAGACATCCAGATTTTTGACCTCTCGCCCGCTGGCGCACAATACATTTTCCGGTTCAACCACTTGCATGCCCCGTTTAACAACGTGAAAATCCGCCAAGCGGCAATGGTAGCCATGGGCCAAGAGGCATTCCTCAAAACCCAAGTAGGCGCACCGGGTATGTACAAGTTTTGCAAGAGCATGTACCCCTGCGGCACACCATTTGCCTCTGACAACACCGGCATTTACACCGGAACGGCAGATCCGAAAAAAGCCGCCCAAATGCTCAAAGACGCTGGCTACGACGGCACGCCCGTGGTGCTGATGCGCCCCACCGATTTGGCCGCCATTGCCAAGCTGCCCTTGGTAGCCAAGCAGCAGCTTGAGGCTGCTGGCTTTAAGGTAGACATGCAGCAAATGGACTGGGCCACCCTGCTAGCCCGCCGTGCCAAGAAAGACGCGCCCAGCGCCGGCGGCTGGAATGCCTTCATGACCGCATGGACCGCTGGCGATATTTTGAACCCCTTGACCATGGCCATGATGAACACAGCGGGCGACAAAGGCTGGTTTGGCTGGCAAGACGATAAGCAAATCGACGAGCTCAAAGGCAAATTTGCCTCGGCAGCCACGGATGCCGACAAGAAGAAAATTGCCGAACAAATCCAGCTGCGCGCCATGGAAACCGCCACCCACGTGCATCTGGGCCAATACATCAACCCGGCCGCTGTACGCAAAAACATCAGCGGCATGGTGGCCTCGGGCGCACAGGTGTATTGGAATATGAAGAAAGACTGATGCTCTGACCGTTGCTGTTTTAGATGCTGCGCTTCTTGCTCCAACGCCTCTTGGCCACCATCCCCGTTTTGCTGGTGGTGGCCACCATTGTTTTTTTGATCTTGCGGCTCACGCCGGGCGACCCTGCGGCAGTGATTGCGGGGAACAACTCTACCAATGAAGACATCGAGCGGATACGCCAAACGCTGGGGCTTAATAAATCGACCATTGAGCAATTTTTCATTTGGATTGGCAATGTGCTGCGCGGGGATTTGGGGTATTCTTTTTACTTGAATAAGTCGGTGACTGAGCTGGTGCTGCAACGCATTGAGCCTACG
>JANOYR010000227.1:0-2300 GCA_031428975.1 Polaromonas sp.
CAGCGCGAGGCAAACAATGCGCTCTCGCATTGCTCGTCTGAGCCGTACTGAAGTTGAAAGTCGCGCATGGATAGGCCTGCTTGGAATTGGATACGGTTCATTGCCATTGAGAGTCCTTAGGAAAACTGATAATAAATACAGCATACTTCTATTGGACTGTCTGAGGCAAGTAACTAATCAGGAATTTCTTTATGGATGAGCGCTTAGACATTACCCACGTCAAACCACAAGCTGACTTTCAGCTTGTATTGACTTTTGCCAGCGGCGAGGAGCGCAGTTTTGACATGCGCCCGCTACTGGCCATGAAGCCTTGGAGCCAGATTGCTGCGCCTGCGCTGTTTATGAAGGCTCATGTGGATTACGGCACAGCGGTGTGGCCGGGCGAGATTGACATTGCACCTGAGACTTTGCTGCTGGATTCTGTGCCGATGCTTGCGACAGCAGCAGCTGCCGCTAATGGTCGCAAACATTAAAAACGCTGTCAAACCTCTTCATCGCAGCACTCAGTAGCTTGGTGTGTCCAGTGCCCCATGGGTGCGGTCTGGCGTTGCGCAGTTTCCAGTCAAAAGACTTGGGTTGATGGGTTAAAACGTAGCCCACTTCGCCGTTTTGGCCTTTGGCGGCAATGGCAAATGGGTTGTCTGCGTTGAAATCGGCATGCGTCATGGGGAAGCCCACAACCACGCCCGTGCGCTGGGCAAAAGCTTGGGTGGACATGACCAGCATGGGGTGGTCATTAGGCATTTCGACTCCGATGTGGGGGCTGTATTGGATAAAAATGATTTCGGCCCTGTCGGGAATCCACAGAGCAGACTTGCGCGTAGTCATTTGGCAAAGGCTTCCACGCCAACAGGCGCATCCGCCATGGCCTCACCGCCGTGGCGCTTGGGGTCAAACATGGCCAGCATGTGGTCTAGCGTGGGCTCGGTTTCTGTCTCAATCACAATGCGCCCAGGGGTCACCATCACCCGCACGGGCGATCCATCGGCCACGCCCGCTTTGCTGGCCATGGGCTTGGTGATGCGCAGCGCCAAGCCATTGCCCCAAGCGCTGATTTGACTGACTGTGGTGCTCATGGGTATTCTCCGTTTGTTTACACCATTGTATCAACACCATGCATTATTTACACGCTTTGCACGTGCAGCGCTTCACGCTTCGTATTACCTACTGCCAAGTGGTATGATATTTATTATGGCTACCTTAAGCATCAAGATCAACGCGCCGCTAGAAGCAACACTTACGCAGTTGAGCCTGCGTGAGCGGGTGACAAAATCCGAGGTGGTGCGCCGCGCTTTGCTGGCCTATGCCAGCCCGCGTGCTAGCGCTGCAGCAGCGCCCTCGGCACTGGACATGGCGGGGGATTTGGTGGGTTGCTTGTCGGGTGGCCCGGTGGATTTGGCATCAAACCCGGCCTATATGGCCGATTTTGGCCGTGTTTAGTTACCAGCCCCCGTAAATTGCTAGTCCCGCAAATTTCCCGCCCCTAATGCCATGCAAATTTTGCTCGACACAGGCCCATGGGTGGCGTTGCTGCACAAAGACGACAAACACCACGCTTGGGCTAAAGCGCAGTTTGCCAACCACGCAGGCCCGTTTCTCACCTGCGAGGCCGTGGTGTCCGAAACCTGCTTTTTGCTGGCACGCTCAGGTTTAGACGCTGGCAAGGCCTTGGCCCTGATCGAGCGCGGTGTCGTGCAAGTGGGCATGGCGCTTGGGGAGCAAATTACTGCGGTGTCGGCGCTTTACCAGCGCTACGACAATGTGCCCGCCTCGCTGGCCGACGCTTGCTTGGTACGCATGTCGGAATTGTTTGAGCCCTGCGCTGTGCTCACACTGGACAGTGATTTTCATGTCTACAGAAGGCATGGGCGTAAGGTAGTGCCTACGATTTACCCAAATTAGCCGTTCGCTGGGTATTGGCAGCTTTAGATCGTCTTATTAACATAAAACCAAACCAAGCGGCCTCTCGGTATCCGGGCTCCGCCCTGCGAACAATACAAGTCCAAGCGACGGATAGGCTGCTGCGTCCCGACGATTTAGGCTGTACCCAGCCTCATGAGGAGCGGCGCAGCAGCCTATCCGTCGCTTGGACGCACTAATCAACGAACTCAAGCAATGCAGTAGCCTATCAAGCACTTGGATGCGCCAGAAAACAAAGGCAAGTTCATGCTCTAATTCCCCCCATGCCCAGACAAACCGCCCTCCTCCACCCCCAACGCCCCCCCGCCCCCCTGCGCGAAGCCGCCACGGTGCTGCTGCTGCGCGATGGCGCAAACGGCCCAGAAGTGCTGATGACGCGC
>JANOYR010000228.1:0-6683 GCA_031428975.1 Polaromonas sp.
ATGCAAACCACCATCCGTCAAATTGGCAATTCCCGCGGGCTGTTGATTCCAGCTGCTTTTTTGGCTTCTTGCGCCATTGAAGACAGCGTGGACATGCAGCTTTTAGACGCGCAGATTGTGATCCGTCCATGGAAAAAGCAGCCACGGGAAGGGTGGTTTGCAGGCGCACAGGCCAAGCAGTCGCCAGCTATGGCAGAAGAAATTGCCGATTGGGATGCGGCAACGGCGGCTGACGACAGTGAGTGGGTGTGGTGAGCGCCCCGCGCCGCGCCGCTGTCTTGCGCGGTCAGGTGTATTGGGTCAACCTAGACCCCACGGTGGGCACTGAAATCCAAAAGACCCGACCCGCCTTGGTGGTGTCGCCAGACGACATGAACGCCGCCTTGCCAAGAGTCATCATTGCCCCAATCACCAGTGCCGGGCATGCGCTGGGCTGTCGCCCCGAGCTGGTTTTTCAAGGCAAGTCAGCGCGTATTTTGCTTGACCAATTGCGTAGCGTTGACAAGTCTAGATTGGGTAAGCAAATGGGCACAATTGGTACGCAAGTGTGGCATCCGGTTTTGTTGGAAATGCTGGCGTAGTAGAAGATTGTGCTACAAAATATGCAGCGCACTATGACCCTATGACGGTGACATTGGTTAATTTTTCTTAATATTTTGCCAATACCACTTCAAACTGCTCCCGCACTGCCGTTGTTGATGCCGCCAAATACTGGCTGGCCAATAGCGGTAGCCCGTCCACCGCCCACACTTGCGCTCCCGCCTCGCGCAGCAGCACAATGCCCGCTGCCGCATCCCATGCGCCCATGCCGCGCTCCCAGAATGTGTCGATGCGGCCAGCGGCTAGGTAGGCCAAATCTAGCGCCATTGAGCCGCTGCGGCGCACTTGGGCATGGGCTTTGACGGCTTTGCCGAATACCGCCAAATAGTCGTCCATAAAGGCAGCACGGGGCTTGGGGAACACCGTCGCTGCCGTGCATTGGAGCAGATTGCTTTGCGCGGCGCAGCGAATAGGCTGGCCGTTTAAAAATGCGCCACCACCACGCACCGCGTGAAACACCTCGCCTCGGCTGGGGTCAATGGTGATGCCCAGCACGGGCTCGCCCGCCACAATGAGCGCCACCGACACGCTGTAGTGCGGATAGCCGCGCACATAGTTGGCACTGCCGTCAATGGGGTCTACCAGCCAAATGGGCGATGTGCGGGTGGTATCCAGCAAATCGGCGGTGCTGATTGGCACGGTGTTTTGGGCTGAGGCTAGTCCAAAATCCACTCCCTCTTCGCCCAAAAATGCGCTGCCTGGCAAGGCCGCTTGCAATGCCTGCCGCAGCCACACCTCGGCATCGCGGTCAATCTGGCTGGCCACGTCGCCAGCAGATTTGTGAACCAAGGAATCCGAGCGCACGGTAGGCTGCAAGTGCTGAATTTTTTGAGCAATATTGACCAATGTCACCGCAATATGGTCATATAGTGCTATTAATTGTGTAGTATTCATGCTGCACCTAAATGGGCTGTATCAGCGCGGTTTTGACAGTGTGTTCACATAGTCGTGAGTGCTGGTGTCGATAGTAGACACCCGGTATTCCACGGGTTTTTCGCCAAAACTCAGTGCCACGCGGTGCACCTCTATCACCGGCACCCCCGTGCGCAGCCCCAAAATCCGCGCCACATCGGCACTGCAAGAGGCAGCCCTGGCGCGCTCTCGGGCCCGCAACACGGTGATGCCAAAATCTGTTTGGTACAGGTTATACAGGGTGCTGGCGCGTGCTTCGAGGCGGTCGCGGTTCAGGCCCTTGTACAGCGATTCGGGCAGGCTGATGCGGTCATGCACCACGGCGGTGCCGCCAAGACTCAAGCGGTTGTCGATACGCAACACGCTGTCACTTCGGCGCATGCGCAGCACATGCGCCTCCTCGTCGCTGCATTTGCCCAACTCAAAGCGCACGGTGTCGACCACGGGCATGTCCCGCTCATGCAGGGCAACCCCTGCCATGGCATCTGATTCGGGGCGGCGCTCGACATGGAAAAACTGAAACAAAAAACGGTCGGTGTTGTGCAGTGCCACAAAAGTGCCTTTGCCCTGCCTGCGCACCAAAATATGCTCGTGCACCAGCTCGTCCACCGCTTTGCGCAAAGTGCCGATACTCACTTGCAGGGCTGCTGCAATGTCGGCCTCATTGGGCAGGGTTTGGCCGGGGCGGTAGCGGCCCGTTTCAATGAGCTTGAGCAATGCGCGTTTGACTTGGCGGTACAGCGGCACAGCGCCGCCGTCGGCCAGTGGCGCTAGTTCTGCGGGCACAGGCCGCTGCAATGCGCTAGAAAGAAGTGGGGCAGACATGGTGTTCATGCGCTGGAGTATACAAACAATTCAACATACATCCAACTCATTCAAATGACATGCTTGAATGTGGCATTTGCGGCGATACACTTGCCTTTCCTTATATTTCTTTATTGGAGACGCAATGATTCATTTCGTATTGCACGATGCCAAAGATACCGTCGCAGTGGTGGTGGTTGAAGGCCTCAAAGCAGGAACATCCATGACCGGTTGGATCATGGACGAAGACCGGACCATCACGGTTCAGGCCCTTCAAGATATCCCTATTGGCCACAAAGTAGCGCTCAGCGACATGGCCGTGGGCGACACCGTGTGGAAATACGGCATCGACATGGGCAAAGTGGTGGCCAACATCAAAGCGGGCGAACACGCCCATGTGCACAACATTAAAACGAAACGGTGGTGAAATCATGGCAATCGTAGACAGCAACACAACATTTCTGGGCTATCGCCGCGAAAACGGCCGTGTGGGCGTGCGCAACCACGTCATTATTTTGCCGCTGGACGACCTGAGCAATGCAGCGGCTGAAGCCGTGGCGCACAACATCAAGGGCGCCATGGCGATTCCCCATCCCTATGGCCGCTTGCAGTTTGGTGCAGATCTAGACTTGCACTTTCGCACCCTGATTGGCGCGGGCTCTAATCCAAACGTGGCTGCTGTGGTGGTCATTGGTATTGAAGACGGTTGGACGAAAAAAGTGGTGGACGGCATTGCATCCACTGGCAAACCGGTGTGCGGCTTTGGCATTGAAGGCCACGGCGACCACGACACGATTTTTCGCGCCAGCAAAATGGCCCGCGAATACGTGCAGTGGGCCAGCGAAAAGCAACGCGAAGTCTGCCCCATTGCTGACTTGTGGGTATCGACCAAGTGCGGCGAATCCGACACCACCAGCGGCTGCGGTGCAAACCCCACCGTAGGCAATGCCTTTGACAAGCTCTATGGCTTGGGCACCACGCTGGTGTTTGGCGAAACCAGCGAAATTACCGGCGGCGAAAAAATCGTGGCCGACCGCTGCCGCACGCCAGAGGTGCGCGACCAGTTCATGTTTATGTTCAACCGCTACCAAGACATGATCAACCGCCACAAGACATCGGACCTCTCCGACAGCCAGCCCACCAAGGGCAATATCGCGGGTGGTCTGACCACCATCGAAGAAAAAGCCTTGGGCAATATCCAAAAAATTGGCAAAAAATGCGTGGTGGATGGCGTTTTGGACAAAGCCGAAGTGCCTGCGCACCCCGGCCTGTGGTTCATGGACTCTTCCTCTGCTGCGGCTGAAATGGTCACGCTGTGTGCGGCCTCTGGCTTTGCGGTGCACCTGTTTCCCACAGGGCAGGGCAATGTGATTGGCAACGCCATTGTTCCAGTCATCAAAATTTGCGCCAACCCACGCACCGTGCGCCTCATGAGCGAGCACGTGGACGTGGACAGCTCGGGCCTCTTGCAGCGCGACATCACGCTCGACCAAGCCGGTGATATGCTGCTAGAGAACATGCTACGCACCTGCAACGGCCGCTTTACTGCAGCTGAGGCATTGGGCCACCGCGAGTTTGTGCTGACGCGTTTGTACGAGTCAGCCTAACACTCTGTTCTAATTGAGTCACATAGCCCCTGTGCATGATGCGCAGGGGCTGTTTTTTTGGAGAAGCATATGAGAATTGTCATCACTGAATTCATGGACGCGCCTGCTGTGGCGCAGCTGGCTGCCAAGCACGAGGTGCTGTATGCGCCCACGCTGCAAAAAGACACCTCCAAGCTGCTGGTTGAAGCCGCCAACTGCGAAGCCATCATTGTGCGCAACCTCACGCAGGTACGCGGGGATTTGCTGGCAGCGCTGGCCAGCTCGGGCCGCTGCAAAGTGGTGGGGCGCTTGGGCGTGGGGCTAGACAATATTGACGTGCCCGGCTGCGAGACCCAAGGCATGCAGGTGATTCCCGCTACAGGCGCCAACGCACTGAGCGTGGCCGAATATGTGATTTGCAGCGCCATGCTGCTGCTGCGTGGTGCGTATGCCTCTACCAGCTTAGTGGCGCAAGGCCAATGGCCACGCGCTGCCTTGAGCAATGGCCGCGAAACAGCAGGCAAAACGCTGGGCATCATCGGTTATGGCTCGATCGGCCAGCTTAGTGCCAAGCTGGCGCGCGGCTTGGGCATGCACGTGGTGGCCTACGATGCCATGCTGAAAAACGATGCCCCCGTGTTTGCACAAACAGGTGTAGCCTGTGTGGATTTAGACACCTTGATCACCACCAGCGATGTAGTGACCCTGCATGTGCCCTTGGTAGACGGCACGCGCGGCCTGTTCAATGCTGCACGCATCGCGTCTATGAAGGCTGGCGCAGTGCTCATCAACACCTCGCGCGGCCACATTGTGGACGTGGCTGCGGTGGCGAATGCCTTAAAAGCTGGCAGCTTGGGCGGTGCAGCGCTGGACGTGTTTGACGTAGAACCCATGGCCGCAGCACCAGAGTTTGAAGGTTGCCCGAATTTAATTTTGTCGCCCCATGTGTCTGGCGTCAGCGCTGAGAGCAACACCAGGGTGAGTAACGTAATTGCAACCAAAGTTTTAGAGGCATTGGCATAAATGGCAAACCTAGATTTACAAGAAGCCAACGATTTGGTGGTGCGTGCGCTCACCCAATCGGGCGCGAACGATGCCATGGCCCGCGCCACGGCACGCGGCTTGGTGCGAGCCGATGCGCAAGGCTTGGCCTCGCATGGCCTCTCGCGCGTGGCGCAATACGCCACACATTTGCGCAATGGCCGTGCCAACGGCGCTGCTGTGCCAACGGTGACCAAACGCAAGGGCGGTGCTCTGGTGGTGGACGCGCAGCGTGGCTTGGCCTTTGCGGCCTGCGAGCTGGCGGTGCAAGAAGCCGTTGAAACTGCAAAAACGCAGGGCGTGTGCTTTGTGGGCGTGGTCAATTCCCACCACTGCGGCGTGGTGGTGGACCATTTGCGTGCGGCTGCTAGCGCAGGCATGGTGGCCATTGGCTTTGCCAATTCGCCTGCGGCCATGCCAGCGGCGGGCGGCAAGCACCCTATTTTTGGCACAAATCCTGTGGCAGCGGTGTTTCCGCGCCAAGGCCATGACCCGCTGATGATTGACCTTTCACTGAGTGAAGTGGCACGCGGCAAACTCATGGTGGCGGCCAAAGAGGGCAAGTCCATTCCACTGGGCTGGGCGCTAGACAAAGACGGCAACCCCACGACCGACCCGAAGGCGGGCATGGAGGGCTCGATGCTTCCCGTGGGCGCAATTTCTAGCCCCAAAGGCTCTATGTTGGCGCTCATGGTCGAGCTCATGGTGACAGCCGTGATTGGCGCACAGTTTGGCTACGAGGCCTCCAGCTTTTTTGTCGACGAAGGCAATGCGCCGCGCATCGGCCAAGCCTTCATCGTGATTGACCCGGGTGCACTGGCAGGTAGCGAAAGCTATTTTGCCCGCATGGAAACCATCATTGCTGAAATGCTAATTGACGATGGCGTGCGCTTGGCTGGCGCACGCCGCTTGGCACTGGAGCGCAAAGCAGTGGTCGCGGGAATCACCATCCCCGATGCCTTGAAAGCACAAATTGAGGCTTTTGCCACCTAAATGGTGCATGGTGCAGCGTTTTAGCTGCACAATCGCAGGATTCATTGAAGGAGTGTTTATGTATCGTCGTGAAATCGTTTTAGGCGCTGGCGCACTAGCGCTGGCGCAGTTTCCATCCGTGGGTCTGGCGCAAGACTTTCCCAAAGCGGGCAATACGCTGAAGTACATTGTGCCTTTTCCGCCCGGTGGCCTGACGGACGTGATGGCTCGCATCGTGGCGCAAAAAGTGGGCGACGCTTGGAAAGTGCCCTTTGTGGTAGAAAACAAAGCCGGTGGCAATGCCCAAATTGGTGCAGAGGCGGTAGCCAAGGGCCCCGCTGATGGCTCGCAGCTCTTGGCCATCACGCTCACCCATGCGGCCAATGTGAGCTTGTTCCCCAATGCACCTTACAGCTTTACCAAAGACCTGCGGCCTGTGGCGCTGTTGGCAGGCTCGCCCATGTTGGTGGTTGTGCCCGCCAACAGCCCTTTTAAAACCTTCAAAGAGCTGATTGCTGGCGCTAAAAGCAAGCAACTTAACGCTGGCTCTAGCGGCAACGGCACGCCCCCGCACCTCACCATGGCGCTGTTCAATGACCTGAACAACTCCAAAATGACCCACATTCCCTACCGCGGCGGTGCACCGTCCATGACGGACTTGATCGGTGGCCAGTTGGACGTGATATTTTCTAATTTTCCAGAGTCGATTGCCCATGTAAAAGGCGGCAAACTACGTGCCTTGGCCATTTGCAGCCTCACCCGCAGCGC
>JANOYR010000229.1:0-11573 GCA_031428975.1 Polaromonas sp.
TGGTCAAGGCCGAGAGGTTGACCTTGGCCAAGTCGGCATCGGCTTGTGCGCCAAAAAGGTACACATCCCAGGTGAATGTGGTCGCGCTGGAAGCATCGGCTGCTTCGCGCATGCGCAAAATATGGCCATTTACGTTGCCAGGCGCGCCTGCTGCACCGCCTGCAAACGAGTCGCTGTAGCTGCGTGGGTTGGCTGCATCCAGCGCATTTTGGCTGCTGGTGGCATCTACTTTGCGGTTGGAATTATTGGTCAGTGTGTAGTAAATTTCGCCTGTGACAGGATGCACCGCGCACCACTCAGGGCGGTCCATCTTGGTGGCACCCACCGCATCAGCGGCTATGCGGGCATTGACTGCAATGTCGCTGTTGTCGGCAAATTTGTAGGTGGTGTAGGCTGCTATTGTTGCATTGGCCATGTTCAGTTCAATCCACTGGCCAGAGCCATCGGCGTTGAACTTGGCGACATAGAGTTTGCCGCTGTCTAAGTATTTGTCGCCTGTGGTGATGCGGTTGGCAGGGCTGGCATCGGCGTCGCTCCAGTTGGTGGTAGACACAAATTTATAAATGTATTCACCTCGTGAGTCGTCGCCCATGTACACCGCCAGCGGCTTGCCAGCAGCAAGCTTGCCAAATACACCACTTTCGTGGGCAAAGCGGCCTAAGCTGGTGCGTTTGCGAATAGCCTGCGTTTTGTCATAGGGGTCGATTTCGACCATGTAGCCAAAGGTGTTGAGCTCGTTGCGGTAGTCGTCGCTGCCGTCGGTGGAGCTGCCTTTTTGGCTGATATCCCAGCGGGCGTAGGTGTCAGCAGTGCCTGCGGTTTGCCAGCCGTGGCGGCTGGCAGCGCCCTGAGCGCGGCCATAGCGGTTGAGCGACACCACGCTGTTGCTGCTGGCTCCACGGGCAGTATTGTCCGTGGCCGCACGGGTGAAGTAGCCAGCCCAGTTTTCTTCGCCAGTCAAAAAAGTGCCCCAAGGCGTGTAGCCAGTGCCGCAGTTGTTGATTGTGCCTCGGCAGTCATTCCCGCTGGTGGAGAACTTGGTTTTCATCTGTGCTGTGCCGCGGGCAATGCCATTGAGTTGCATAGGTGTCAAAGGCGTGATGCGGCGGTTAAATGCAGAAGCTTGTTGAGTGACAAACTGGCCATTGACTTTGCGCACCTCCACTATGCTCACGCCGTGGGCGGGAATCTCTTTGTCTGCTTCGGCTGCCGGGCGTGGGTTGGCGGTTACGCCGTTCTGATGCAAAAATTGGTCGGTCAGTGCCTCGTGGTTCATCACCAATAGGCCGCGCTCAGATCCATTGGCATCGCGCCCGGTGCTGTCAGCGTTTAAGCCAAAATACTCCATGCCATCGCTGTGGTCGCCGCAGCGGTTACCGTAGTCGGTGTCAGTGCCGTCGTTTTTGTAGGCTGGGGTGCTGGCGGTCAGCGGGTCGCCAAATGCGTAAATTGGTTTTGCAGTGTAGCCGCTGGCAATGGTGACGGTGTCGGCAACGCTCTTGGCTACCGCGTTAAAACCAAGCTTGACCTCTAGCGGCGCGGCGCTGGCCGCTATGGTGTCGCCACCACCGCAAGCGCTCAATCCCATACTGCCCAGCACGGCAGCGCCAGCACCAGCAAAACTGGCTTTGAGTGCGCCACGGCGGCTCAAACGTGCTGCCACAATGTCGGAGATAGAAGGGTTGTTGCTGGTGTTGACGTTTTCGTCATCTGCGTGCAGGTTGGGGTGTTCTGCATGTTGCATCATGTTCATGGATTTGCCTTTAGGGTTGTTGAAAAATACAAAGCGCACTCTAGGCTTGGCGTGTGACAGCGTTGTGGCAGTTGTGTGGCATTTCTATGTCACAGCTAGCTGAGGGCACTTGGGCGACTGCGCGCCCCGCAGTGCAGCGTTAAGATGCACCTCCACCCCTAACTCGGAGACGCACCATGCCACTGAATATCCCCAGCATCCAATCCCAAGTCAGCCCACAAGAGTGGGCTATTCGCTGCGATTTAGCCGCTTGCTACCGTTTGGTGGCGCTGTACGGCTGGAGCGATTTGGTCTATACCCACATCAGCGCCAAGCTGCCCGGCTCTGAGCACCACTTTCTCATCAACCCCTATGGCTTGATGTTTGATGAAATCACCGCTTCTAGCTTGGTTAAAGTAGACAAAGACTGCAACAAAGTCTTGCCCAGTGATTTCCCTGTGAATCCCGCTGGCTTTGTGATCCACAGCGCTGTGCACGAAGCACGCGACAATGCAGGCTGCGTGCTGCACACCCACACCCGTGCGGGTGTGGGTGTAAGTGCGCAAAAGGCGGGTATTTTGCCCATTAGCCAGCAAAGCACCTTTGTATTGGCCTCGCTGGCATACCATGGCTACGAAGGCGTAGCGTTTCGTCCAGACGAAAAACCACGTTTGCAAGCTGACCTTGGCAAAGCCAATTACCTCATGCTGCGCAACCACGGGCTGCTGACTGTGGGCAGCACCATCCCCGAGGCATTTTTGGCCATGTATATTTTTGAAGTGACTTGCCAAATTCAGTTAGCGGCGCAGTCGGGTGGCGCCGAGCTTACCGAGGTAGACCCGCGCATTATCAGTGGCACCGCAGAGGCCATGCGGGTGCAGTCGGGTGGCATGGGCGCGGCCTTTGTCTGGCCGTCCTTGATACGAAAGCTAGAAAAGCTGGACACTGGCTACAAAACCTAATTACTATTTATTTTATAGCAAACTATGTCCATACGACGCTGACATAAGCCTAAATAACCCTAGATTTTTTAAAGACATGACTAGATTGCCTCGTGTCACGCAATTGCTATAAAACTGACACTATCCAGTCATGCAACTGCGCCACACTCACTATCAAATTAACTTTGACAGGAGAACTAGCATGCGTGAATTACCAGTTCCTACACTTGGCTTATCGCCAAGTGCGCAACCCAGGGGGTCACTTCACCGCACATCCAGCTTGGACCGCGCTTCGTTACCAGTGGCGGCAAACGTTGGCGCGGGTATCCACGTTTCGTGGGCACGCCATTTGGATGAAGTGAGGCAAGCGCAGCGTTTGCGCTACAGCGTTTTCGCCCTAGAAATGGGGGCACGTTTGCAAAGCCCCATTCCAGCGCATGACATGGATGCTTTTGACGACTTTTGCGAGCACCTCTTGGTGCGGGATGTGGCCAGCCAAGAGGTCATAGGCACTTACCGTGTGCTCACCCCCGCACAAGCCATTCGGGCGGGTGGGCTGTACAGCGAAACCGAGTTTGACCTTGCGGCGGTGCTTCCAATGCGTGCACGTATTGCCGAATTAGGACGCAGCTGTGTGCATGCGCAGCACCGCCAGGGCGCAGTGATTTTGTCGTTATGGGGGGCGCTTATGGGTTTTATGGAGCGAAATGGTTTGGATGTGATGGTGGGGTGCGCCAGTATCCCGATGTTGCACAACGGCGTAGTCAGTGTAGATGCGGCTGCCAGTGTTTGGCGCCAGATAGAAGCAGAGCATATGGCCGATAGCGCTTTGCGTGTGGTCCCACATTTGGCGCTGCCCACTGCTCGTGACGCGATTGCCGACGTTGATCCGCCAGCGCTCATCAAGGCATATCTGCGTTTAGGTGCTAAAGTGTTGGGAGCTCCGGCTTGGGATCCAGACTTTAATACGGCTGATTTGCCAATGCTGATGCGCACCCAAGACCTGCCAGCGCGATACCGCAGACATTTTGCGTCCACAACCGCAAGTTAATTTTGCCGGGCATAGTGTCACGGATTTGTCATATTGCATTTGCATACTATCACTCATGTTATTTACCCAACACATAGTCAAAAATGCATAAAAAAGACAAGCCCAGCAGCACCGTGCTGATCGATCGTGATCTGAGTATTTTGCAGTTCAACCACCGCGTGTTGGATTGGGCAAAAAGGCCTGAAGTGCCGATGCTGGAGCGGCTGCGGTTTTTGTGCATTGTGTCGTCAAATTTAGACGAATTTTTTGAGGTTCGCGCAGGTTCGCACTTAGCCGCAGCCTTGGGGCATGATGTTAAAGCACCGTTTTCTCAGGTCTCATTTACCAATTTGGCCAACCAAGCACACGAATTGGTAAAAATTCAATATTCGCTTTTTAACGATGCCATCATGCCTGCACTGGCAGCAGCACATATCCATGTGCTCTCACATGGCGAACGCAACACCACACAAAGGCGTTGGGTCAAGCAGTATTTTGAGCAGCAAGTCAGACCCTTGCTTACCCCTATTGCACTCGATCCTGCGCATCCTTTTCCCAGTGTGGCCAATAAAAGTTTGAACTTTATTGTGCGGCTTGAAGGCTTAGACGCATTTGGCCGCGAGAACGAAGTGGCGATTGTGAAAGTGCCTAGGGTGCTGCCGCGTTTGATCCGACTGCCAGACAGCGTAACCGGTGGCAAACGAAGCATGGCCTTGGTCTCGCTCTCAAGCGTGATTCGTGCCCATTTAGCCGAGCTATTTACCGGCCGTAGTGTCAGTGAGTTCTCGCAGTTTCGTGTGACAAGGCATTCTGATTTGGCGGTTGACGAAGAAGAGGTGACCAATTTGCGCACCGCTTTGCGCCAAGGTCTGCAACACCGCCACTATGGCCAAGCCGTGCGGCTAGAGGTGTCATCGGGTTGCTCAGAGTTTTTGTCGGCATTCTTGCTGCGTGAGTTTGCGCTGCCTGATTTGGCGCTTTATCGGGTGCACGGGCCTGTGAATTTGGTGCGGTTTAACCAACTGATTGACTTGGTGGCATCACCCCAGCTCTTGTTTGCACCCATGCTGGGTGCGTGGCCTAGCGAACTCAAGCCTGGAGTATCTATTTTTAGCCAGCTGCAGCATAAAGATGTGCTGATTCACCAGCCATTTGAAAGCTTCCAAGGCGTTTTAGAGTTTTTACGCGAAGCCGTACACGACACGCAAGTCTTGGCTATTCGCATGACCATTTACCGCACAGGCGCACATTCCGAATTGATGGATTTGCTGGGCGAAGCGGTGCGCAATGGCAAAGAAGTAACGGCGGTATTGGAGCTCAAAGCCCGCTTTGACGAGGAAACCAATATCAATTGGGCAGACAGCTTGGAGGCCATTGGGGCCCAAGTGGTGTACGGTGTGGTGGGGCTTAAAACCCATGCCAAGATGCTTTTAGTGACCCGCCGCGAGGGCAAACTGCTCAAGCGTTACGGCCACCTGAGCACCGGCAACTACAACATCAAAACCTCCAAGATGTACACCGATTTGAGCATGCTCACGGCGAATCCGCAGCTCACCGCCGATATGGCCGCTGTGTTTGTGCACTTGGCTGGCCAATCCAAATTGCCACGCCTTAAACACCTGTGGCTTGCACCGTTTGACTTGCAAAACCAATTGGTGAAAAAAATCGCCGGTTTGGCGGCTGCCGCCACTAACGGCCAAAGCGCACGGATTGTGGCAAAAATGAATGCCCTCACCGACGAGCGTTTAATCAACGCCCTCATTTCAGCGGGCCAAGCTGGCGTGCAAATCGACCTGATTGTGCGCGGCGCATGCATGCTAGCCCCGCAGGTACCCGGTTTAACCGACAACATCCGCGTGCGTTCTGTGATTGGGCAGTTTTTGGAGCATTCACGGATTTTTTACTTTGCCATCGACGACACCCAAGCGGTATACCTGTCGAGTGCAGACTGGATGAGCCGTAATATGATTCGTCGGATTGAGCTTGCTTGGCCAATACTCGACCCCGTGATGCTTGCACGGGTGGTAGACGAATGCCTGATTCCGTATTTGCACGATACCAAAGAGGCTTGGAGCTTGGCGGCTGATGGCAGCTACCACCGTGGTTTACTCGCTCCTGATGCCGTAAAACCCAAGCGTACTGCCCTTAGCGCACAAGATGCGCTGCGCCAGCGTTATGCCCCCAGTGCCTGATGTCGGAATAGCCATGGACATTATTCTTTGGAGGCATGCCTATGCACAAGAGGGAAGCGATACGCTGGCTGATATTGACCGCCCACTGACGGCACGCGGCATTAAACACGCCAAACGCGTAGGCGATTGGCTTGAAAAAAAACTGCCCGACAGCACAAAAGTGTGGAGCAGCCCTGCGCTGCGTTGCTGCGAAACAGCGCAAGCTTTGGGGCGAAAATTCAAAAACAGTGACGAACTGTTGCCCACAGCCAATACGGCGCAAATGCTCGCTTTTATTGCCCAACAAATGGCAGCACATTCCAGTACAAGCGCACTTTTGTTGGTTGGCCACCAGCCCAGTTTGGGGCAAGCCATCGCGCAATTGTTAGGCCTGTCGGCGCTTGAGTTCCCGCTTAAAAAGGGAGCTGTGTGCTGGCTTCGCCTGAACCAAGAGGCTGACAAAACCGACGTGGAGCTGTTGGCGCTGATCGGTTCCCAATGGGTTTGATGGTGGCTTTGACGCTGGGCGTGTGAAACGCTTATTGAGCGCTTATTGCTTTGGGCGTCCAGTTTTAATCACCGTTACGGCCTTAAGGCTTGCCAGTAATTGCGCATCAGCCATACCCGCTAGCAATAAAATACCGGCGCGCAGCAACTCGCTTTTTTTGGCGGGCTGGGCCAATGCAATAGAGCGGGTTTTTAAGACATCCAAGGCCATGTATTCGTCTTTTGGGATCGTGAAGCTGTCGCGCACCAGCTTGGGTTTCTTGGGTTTTTTCTCGCTCACAGAGCTAGAAAGTGTCGCGCTTGGTTTGGCCAGTGTTGCTTTTTTGGCCTCAGCTTTCACCAAAGGTTTTTTGACTACGGGCTTACTTTTCTCAATAAGATTTGTTTTTTTGTCAACCACTGTGGCATTTAAAACAATGGGTTTAGAAGGCTTAGTCGCGGGTTTTGCAGTTGCCATGGAGTTCTCCAAATAAAAGGTATAAACAGTATATACGATTTATTTAAGCGCTGCTAATTGCCCACTATGTCAATCTGAAATTGAAAGCGGTTTTTTTGCCATGCCACCATTTCTTCTTGCAGTAAATGCGCAGACTGCGGGAATTGGGTGTTCCAAGCCAGTGGAGTTTTTAAGACAAAGGTATTTTTAACGGTGCTCAGTTCTAGTGCAGACAGATTGGGATCGCGCCTTGCGTGGCAGAGAATAACCGCTAAGCGCAGCGCAATCAGTTGGCAACTAAATGCTGGGTCGTCGAGCAAAGTGTCAAGTTTGCGAAGTTTTCCACGGTGTCCTAGCACCAATTGGCTCAAGCGATGCAGTTCGTGCAGTGCAAAGCCGGGCGCATCGGCATTGTCTAAAATATAAGCGCCATGCTTGTGGTAGTCGCTGTGCGAAATACGGCTGCCGATTTCATGCAACTGTGCAGCCCAATTGAGTTTGCGCGCCAAGCGCTGGGGGAAGTCTAACTCTACGGTGCCCGTCAATTGCGTAAAAAGCTGCACCGCTGCTTTTGACACGCGCAGTGCCTGTGCCGCATCGGCGTTGAATTTTTCGCGCAAATGAACCACGGTAGAGGCACGTACGTCAGTTACTTCGGCCGCGCGATCGAGTAAGTCGTACACAATGCCTTGGCGCAGAGCGCCTTGTGCAACTTGCATGCTGGATATATCCAGCAGCATAAAAACCGCCCGCAAAACACTTACCCCGCCCCCAATGACGGCACGGCGGTCTTCTTTGATTCCAGCCAAGTTCAATTTGTCAGCACTGCCGCAGCGCAGCAGTTCGGCACGTAACCAGTCCAACCCAGCGGTTGTTACCACCCCTTGGGCATACCCAGCGGCGGCCAAGACATCGGCCACTGCACCCACGGTGCCAGATGAGCCATAGGCGCAGTCCCAATGGCTTTTTGAAAATGCGTTTTGTGCTTCATCTAAAATCGCACACGCTGCAATCTCAGCGCGTTCAAAATTAATAGCGGTGAATTTTCCATCGGGAAAATACTTCATCGACCAAGCGACGCTGCCCAGGCGGTACGATTCAGTCACGCTGCTGGTCAGAGCGCGGCCTAAAATGAATTCTGTAGACCGTCCTCCAATGTCGACCACCAGCCTGCGTTCGTCCGACTGCGGCAGCAAGTTGGCAACACCGCAATATATCAAGCGTGCTTCTTCGCGACCAGAAATGACCTCGATGGGAAAGCCTAAAATACTGCTGCCTTTGCTAATAAACACATCGCGGTTGCGCGCTTCGCGCAGTGTTTGGGTGGCCACAGCGCGTACCTGGCTGTTTTTAAAACCTGCAATACGCTCAGCAAAACGGGCCAAACAATCCCAGCCACGTTGCATGGCCTCTTCGCTCAGGTTACGGTCAGCATCCAAACCATTGCCTTGGCGCACGGTTTCTTTGAGGTATTCAACTCTTTGTATGTGCCCCGCTTCTACTTGCCCAATTTCAAGGCGAAAACTATTAGATCCAAGGTCGATTCCAGCAAGCAGGGAGGGTATAAGCATCCAGAAATCTTAACCGACAAATCGTCCGTCGATGGTGAGCATGGTTTGCGTGACAAAAACAGGGCTGCGGTTACCAGCGGATGCGCTGACAACGTTCAGCCCACCCAAATCACTCACAGCATAGCGTGCGAATGCGGCCAAAGCGTTGCTTCGGGTCACTGGGTTGTCAACCGTACCAAGCGTTTCAATGGTGTAGCGAGCGGCCATAAAACCTGCCAAGCTCAGGCTGTTGAGTGGTTCGTCAAAAAGCTTGCCCATCGCTTGGCGGTAGCTGCGCACCAAGGGCAGGCTAGAAGTTACCATAGGCACCGCTTGCGTGCCAATGATGGGGGTGCTGCGCATGGCTCCGAGCTCCCGCAAGGTCTGCAAGTTGACATCGGCCAGCGCCACCACATAACGCTGGCGTGCTTGTTTATCCAGGCCTTGTGTAAATTGCGCCAATTCTGGCGTGCCGCCTATAAACAACAACACGGCGGGTGTTTTGGCGTCTAAGCGCCTGCCAAGTTGCGCTAAATCTGAGCTGGGCACGTAGTTTTGCAAGCTGAGGCCTTCTTTGCTGGCAATTTGCGAAACCTCCGCCGAATACAACTGCTGGTGCGCAGCGCTGGCAAATATCGCCGCAATTTCTTTGGTCCCAAGGGTGCTTAAAGAGCGCATGGCGTGGGAAATTTGCTGCTGGCGGTTGGCAAAAAGCCCAAAAGTGCTGTCACCAAGGTCTGCTTTGCTGCTTTGTAGCCAAGGTGCAACATGCGCCAGCCCTGCTTTGTCTTGCTTAGCCCAGGCACTGATTTGCATGGCCAATGGATCCGCAGCAGTTCCCATCAGCGCTACGCACTGCGGATTGTCCCGCACGCTGACCCATGCACTTTGCGCCGAGGCCAGCGTTCCATCGGTTTCTATCACCCAATGGATCAGCGGCCGGCCGCGTACGCCACCGTTTGAGTTGGTTGTGGCCATGGCTGCGCGTGCGCCAATTAAAAAATCTTTGGAAACGTCTTGCTGCTCCACCGAGGTGTCCACAATTTGGGCCACCACCATCGGTTTGTTGGCGGCAGCTAAGCCTGTTTTGGATGTTTGGGCAAAAGCAGCGGGTAAGCTGCTGGCTGCAACTAAACACAAGCTTTGCGATACAAAGCGGCGTCGTGCGTGAGGGTGTGCAATCATATGGGGACTCGTTGGGGATGGTTTTGCTATTTATTTAATAGCTATATATGACCATATGACGGCGACATTGGTCATATTTGTATAGATTTTATTTCAACGCTTGGCTGGGGGAGTCAAGACACGGTCAATCACGTGCACCACGCCATTGGTGGCAGGAATATCGGCTTGCTGCACCATGGCTTCTTCTACCAAGATGAATTCACCTGCTTTTGTCAGGCTGATGTTGCCGCCATGCAACGACTTTACCGGCCCGGCTTTGACTTCGTGTGCCCAGAGCTTGCCAGTGACCACGTGGTAGCTGAGCAGCGCCTTGAGCCGAGCCGGATCTTTTGCCAATTCGTCCAGTGTCTTTTGTGGCAAGGCTTTGAATGCTTCGTTGCTGGGTGCAAACAAAGTGTATGGCCCGGTTTGCGCCAAAGCATCCTGCATGCCAGCGCTGGTGAGCAGGGCGGCGAACGTGCTCAATTGTGGGTTGGCTGCCACCGCTTGCACCAACACCGTGGGTGCAGGGGCGGCCACAGGGCCTGATGCGCAAGCGGTGATTCCAAGCAAGGCAACGGCAGAAATAGCCAGCAATGACTGGCGAATGGACAATGGTGTTTTGGCTTTCATGTGTGATCCTTATGCAGAGTGAACGCTGGGTTTTTGAATAAGCCAGAGCGTAAACAGCAGCAATGACACATGCGTGAAGCTTTTGTGAAGATTCGGTGACATGCACAAATATGGCAAACTGTCACAATTTCGTCATAATCGAGCGCTAGCATCCGTGGCATCAGTTCGTGATTTCATGTCCTTAACCTTGATAGAAAGTGCAATATGCCAACTCCTTCATTCGCCTTCAAACACCCCTTGATACAGGTTTCTATAGCGCTAAGCGCATTTGCCGTCATGGCCAACTCCGCGCAAGCCCAAGAGGTTACTGGTGCGGGTGCTACGTTTCCCGCCCCCCTTTATGCCAAGTGGGCTGGCGATTACTTCAAAGCCACGGGTGCAAAAATTAACTATCAATCGGTGGGATCGGGTGCTGGTTTGCGTCAAATTGACGCCAAAACAGTTGATTTCGGTGCTTCTGACATGCCGCTCAGGGATGAGGAGCTGAAAACTAAAAATCTGGTTCAATTCCCCACCGTGATCGGCGGTGTAGTGCCTGTTATCAACATTAAAGGCATTGCTCCTGGCCAGCTCAAACTCACTGGTGCGCTGCTTGGTGATATTTTCTTGGGCAAAATCACCAACTGGAATGATGCTGCGCTCAAAGCGCTTAATCCAACACTGGCGTTGCCCGATGCTGCCATTGCCCCCGTGCGACGCGCCGATGGTTCTGGTACTACATTTATCTTTACCAACTACTTGAGTAAAGTCAGCCCAGAGTGGAAAAGCAAAGTGGGCGAGGGCACAGCAGTCAATTGGCCTGCTGGCGCTGGCGGCAAAGGCAATGAGGGAGTTGCAGCATTTGTAAACCGCTTGCCCAACTCGATTGGCTATGTCGAATATGCCTACGTCAAACAAAACAAAATGACTTTTGCCCAAATGCAAAATACCACCGGCGCATTTGTGACGCCAAGTGATGACAACTTCAAAGCGGCTGCCGCTGGCGCAGATTGGGCCAAAACTTTCTACCAAATTCTGACCAACCAGCCCGGCAAAGACGCATGGCCCATCACGGGCGCAACCTTTATCATGATGCACAAAGCCCAAGACAAACCCGCCCAAGCCACGGCTGCATTGAACTTTTTTAGCTGGGCATACCAAAACGGTGACAAGTCTGCTGACGATTTAGACTATGTGCCAATGCCTGCTGCTGTAAAAACAGCGATCAGCAAAAGCTGGGGCGAGATCAAAGACGGCGCTGGCAAAGCAGTCGCTTTCAAGTAAATTGACCCAACACAGGACGCACGCCCCATGGCTCGCATGATGAACGCAGGATTTGCTGACAAACTCTTTGGCTGGGGTGCGCGCGGTGCTGCCGTGCTTACCCTGACTTTGTTGTTTGGTATTTTGGCATCCTTGGTAGCGGGCGC
>JANOYR010000230.1:0-7777 GCA_031428975.1 Polaromonas sp.
CGTACTCTGCGGTGCACAGCATTGGCCGCAGGGCCAGCAGCATTGCACACCCTAAGCTGACGCAGCATACCGTTGATTTTGCGCAGCTCAAAGAACTGCCAGCCTGCGATGACGTGTTCATCGCGCTGGGCACCACCATCAAAGTGGCAGGCAGCAAAGAAGCATTTAAAAAGATAGATTTAGATGCTTTTTTGGCCATTGTCACCGTCGCACGGTCATATTACGCTATTAAAAATAGAGCGTTTAACGGCCAACGGCTTGGCGTTGTCAGCGCCATGGGCGCAGATGCCAAGTCTTCAGTTTTTTACAACCGCATCAAGGGGCAGATGGAAGAGGCCGTGTCACAAGCAGGCTTTGCCAGCGTGGCCATAGCCCGCCCCAGCATGCTCGCGGGCAACCGTGCCGCACTCGCGCAAGCGCCACGCTTAGGCGAGCAAATCGGCCTCAAGGCTATGCGGGCACTAGACTTTTTAATTCCCGCTGACTACAAAGCCATTGAAGCGGCGCAGGTAGCACGTGCCCTTTTAAGTGGTGTGAAGCGTGCCAAACTGGGAACAACGATTTACAGTTCTGGCCAGCTGAGGACGATGTAATGCAAGCCGATCTTCAGTTGCAAAATCAGTCCAAAACAAGCGCCGCGTCTTCTACGCCTCCAAGCGCTGTACAGCCCGCTACCACGGATCGAAATTCGCATCCAGACCGCTCTGAAAATACTTCACTGACGGTGGCTACGGCCAATGTGCTTAACTTGGCATTGCCCAACCGCCGTTACTATGCCAACCAAGACCCTTACAGCCAGCGCGACTATGACCGCAAAATGGCATGGTTGGGCGGGCGCATTGCCGCGCTTAACGCGGATATTTTGGCAGTGCAAGAAGTATGGGATGAGGCCGCCCTGCAAGATGCAGTGAAAGCCAGCGGCCTGCATTACCACACAGTGATCGTGCCAGGCGCGGAAAACGACGCGACTAAGGGCTTGAACGGCGCGGCCAACACGCCCCGCATAGGCATCGTCACGCGGCTGGAGGTGGAGCACATCGAGTCTTTTAGCGAAATTCCTTTAGCAATGCAGCTGCATGTACCGGACATTGGCTTGCAAACTAAATTTGAGCGTCCACCCCTTTGGGCCACCCTGCGCATGAAGCACGGCCAACGCGTGCATGTGCTCACGGCGCACCTTAAAAGCAAGCGCCCCAAATTTTTGCAAGACGTAAACGAACAAGCTAGCGAAGACCACGAAGATGAAAACACCCTAGCCCGTGCCACATTGCGTTCTTTGGTGATTCGCGGCGCAGAAGCATGTGCGCTACGCGCGATTGTGGTGAATGTGCTCAAGCGCACCCATGAACCTTTGATTGTCATGGGTGATTTTAATGATGCTCCTCATAGCGTTACCACGCAAATCATTGCAGCTACAGGAGAAGTAGCATATGACAAAGGCGCACGCGACACTGCGCTTTTCAACGCTTATGAATCACAGGGTGAAATGGCCTTGAAAAAAGATGTGGCCTACAGCCACATCCACCAAGGCTCGCCCGAGGTTTTAGACCAAATTTTGATCAGCGAAGAACTGCTGCGCAGTAGTCGGTTCTCAATAGGCGATGTGCGGCGTGTGGACTATTTCAACGACCACCTGCAAGAAGGCAAAGACCGCGCCAAGTCAGACCACGGTTTCGTACGGGCTGTGTTTAGAATACGACTTTAAGCCCGAACAAACATCGTCACCAAAGGCACATCTCCAACCTGCGCACTCCAATGCCCATGCACCGCCGCATCAAATACTGCACCAGTGGGCAACGTGTCATCAGAGTAAAAATTTTGCCCGGCAGTGAAAATGCGTGAGCTGCCATCTTGCAAATAAATCGCCATAGCACCACTCAATATGACAAGCCACTGCGGCGTTCCCGTGCAATGGAAACTGCTTCGAAAGCCCACGGGACTAGAACGAAACTGGTAACCACCACTGGGCTTAAGGGGCGACAAAGCCGCAGCTGCATTGCCCTCAGTGAGCGCCAATACTTCGTCTTTGAACTTGGCGCGACCGTCAGTGTCGGTGTACAAAATAGTTTGGGTCAAAGTAGTCATTGCACAACTCCAGAAAATCGAACGATTGCATCGCTGCGCTTATGCAAATCAGGCAGCAGTTCCAGCCCCAAGCCTGGTTTGCTGTTGAGAGAAATCATACCGTTTTTTACCTGTGGCAGGTCGGTCACCAGCTCTTTGTACCAACCACTGTAGAAAGCGCGCACGCTCTCTTGCACTAAGGCGTTGGGTGCGTGCAAGCTCAGGTGGGTGCTGGCAGCCCATACCACTGGGCCGGTGCAATCGTGCGGCGCCACGGGCAGTTGCCATGCGTCGGCCATGGCAGCAATTTTGCGCGCTTCAGTGAGGCCACCGCACCAACTTAAATCGAGCATGGCCACTCCTGCCACACCCGTTTGCAAATAGTCTTTAAACCCCCATTTATAAGACAGGGTTTCGCTGGCACATACCAGTGCATCGGTGTGCGGGGCATATTGCTTGAGCAAGTCCAGCGAGTCCATGCGGATTGCGTCTTCGTGCCAAAAGGTGTTGTATGGCTTCAATGCCCGGGCAATTTTTTGCGCCATAGGCAAACGCCACAGACTGTGGAACTCCACCATAATGTCCATTTGTTCGCCCACTGCATCGCGTATTTTTTGAAATGGAATAAGCGCCTTGTCTAAGTCTGCACTGCTGATGTATTGCCCATCACTGGCTTCAGCGGCCATATCAAAAGGCCAAATTTTCATACCCGTGATGCCCTCAGACAGCAGGGACTTCGCCACTTCACCAGCATCAGTCAAAAAACCTTGCAGGTCTTCGTACGGACCCTGGCCTTTGCTCAAGCCCCAATTGGCGGTGTTTTGGTTGACGTTTTGGCGCACATACTGGTAACCTGCACAAGTGTTGTACACGCGAATCGCATCGCGACTTTTTCCGCCCAGCGCTGTGCACACTGGCATATTGGCGGCTTTACCAAATAGATCCCACAGTGCAATGTCAATCGCACTGTTGCCCCGCGTTTCCACACCTGAGCCGCGCCAGCCCAGATACCCGGTCAGATCTTTGCCACGCGCCTCTATTGCCAGTGGATCTTTGCCTACCAGCTTGCCCGCAGCCCATTCGTGAATATAGGCCTCCACCGCCGCCGCGCCCATAAACGTTTCGCCCAAGCCCACCAAGCCCTCATCGGTATGCAGGCGTACCCACAAAATATTGGGGAATTCGCCTAAGCGTATGGTTTCAACTTGGGTGATTTTCATGACTGCTTGTTAGCATA
This sequence comes from Polaromonas sp., assembly GCA_031428975.1. Taxonomy (GTDB): domain Bacteria; phylum Pseudomonadota; class Gammaproteobacteria; order Burkholderiales; family Burkholderiaceae_C; genus JAAFIP01. Next base: position 3,302 of record JANOYR010000230.1, read on the forward strand.
TGGCTTAATGGGTTTGCAAAAAAAGGCCGCATCAGCGGCCTTTTGACAAAAATACAGTGCTATCCACCACGTGCTTTTTTCAAAGCATCCACCACGGTGTTAATGGCATCTGCGCCGATTGTGGCAGCATTTTTGTCGTACACGGGCTTCACACGCTCAAACATGCGCTTTTGCTCAGCAGGCGTAATTTCGTTGACTTGCATGCCCTTGGCTTTCAAGTCTGCCAGTGCCTTACCGTCTTGCGCACGGATGGTGGCACGCTGCACTTTTTGCCCCTCCATAGCAGCCTCACGCATCAGGGCTTGCTCTTGTGGACTCAAGGTGTCAAACATCTTTTTGCTGTACAGCACCAAAAATGGCGTGTAAGCATGGCGCGTGATGCTTAGGTATTTTTGCACCTCAAAGAACTTAGACGTGTTAATGGTAACAAAGGGGTTTTCTTGGCCATCGATGGTCTTGGTTTCAAGCGCAGTAAACACCTCGCCAAAAGCCATGGGCACAGCATTAGTGCCCAGTGTTTTAAAGGTGTCTAGGAAGATATTATTTTGCATGACGCGTACTTTTACGCCATCAAAATCTTCTACTTTATTCACTGCGCGTTTGCTGTTGGTCAGGTTGCGAAAGCCGTTTTCCCAGTAGGCTAAATTCACCACGCCTGCGTCTTCAAGTTTTTTATTGAAGTATTGGCCAGCAGGGCCGTCTAGCACTGCATCCACCTCTTTTTCATTCGCAAATAAGAACGGAAGGTCAAATACACCCAGCTCCTTGATGATGCCTACCAGCGGCGAACTAGAGGTCACCACCATTTCTTGTGTGCCTGCGCGCAGCGCTTGTGTGGCTTGCAAGTCACCGCCAGCTGAACCGCCCCAAAAAGCAGTAATTTTCATCTTGCCGCCAGATTTGGCTGCAAGTATCTCTTGCATTTTTTTCACGCCAGCGCCCACAGGGTGGTCTTCGTTCACACCATTGCTCATTTTGATGTTGCGCTCAGAAAACTGCGCCACAGCAGAACCAGCTGCCAGCAAAGTGCCAGCGGCAATGAGGGATGCTTGCGCAATCAGGGTACGACGTTTAAACATGGGAAGTCTCCAATCAAAAAAATTAAAATAAAGCTACGAGAACAAACTGGATATTGATTTTTTACCTAACCACCAATCCAATGGTACGGTAACCAACTCTGGGATAAAAACCAATAGGAAAAGCACTATGAGCTGGGCAATCAAAAAGGGCATCACCCCTTTAAAAGCCTCTTCCATGCTTATTTTTGCCACGCCACACACCACATTCAGCACCGTACCTACGGGCGGAGTGATCAAGCCGATGGCGTTGTTCATAATAAAAAGCACACCAAAGTACACGGGGTCAATGCCCGCCTTCAGTACTACAGGCATGAGCACGGGTGTCAAAATCAGCACGGTGGGCGCAAAATCAAGCGCCGTGCCCACCACCACAATCAAGACCATCATCACCAGCATGAGCAGTGTTTTATTGTGCATGAAAGGCGACAGCATGTCAGCCACTTCATTGGGGATATTGGCCACAGTAATCAACCACGCACTCACCATGGCAGCTGACACTAAAAACATCACCACGGCAGTAGTTTTGCCCGCAGCCAAGAACAGGCCATAGACCTGCCCCCAGCGCATCTCGCGGTAAATGAACATCCCCACAATAAACGAGTAAACCGCTGCCGCCACTGCGGCCTCTGTGGGGGTGAAAATACCCGCCTTCATACCACCAATGATAATAATTGGCAGAACAATCGCGAACACACTGTTGAATGTGATTGACAGACGCTCGCTCATCGGCAGCTTTGCTGCGGCGGGGACATTTTCTTTCTTGGCCACCCACCACCACGCCATACCAATGGCCAAGCCCATCATGAGGCCCGGCACAATGCCCGCCAAAAATAGCTTAGTAATGCTGACATTGCCCGCTACGCCAAAAATAATAAAACCGATGGATGGGGGAATGACAGGAGCAATGATGCCACCAGATGCCACCAAGCCCGCAGCACGGCCCACGTTGTAGCCAGCTGCGCGCATCATAGGTATCAAAATGGCCGCCAAGGCTGCCGTATCGGCCACTGCCGAGCCCGATAACGAGGCCATGATGATGGCTGCAATCACCGTTACATAACCCAAGCCACCTCTGAAATGACCGACCCAAGCCACCCCTAAATTCACGATGCGCTTGCTTAGCCCCCCCGCATTCATAAATTCACCCGCCAATAAGAAAAATGGCACAGCCAGCAGTGGGAAATTGTCTGCGCCATCCACAAACCGTTGCGCCAAAATTTGCGCATCAAATGCTGCTAGCGTGCCATTACTAGCCAAAAAAGTCATGAGTGCTACACCGCACACCAAAAGCGCATACGCAATCGGCATGCCCAAAGCCATTGCTCCTAAAAGCGAAAACACAAAAATCGCAACGGTCATGCTTTGCTCCCAAAAACCACGGCAACTGGCGCTGATTGATTCTGCAAAGCCTGCGCTTTTTGTATTTGCTCCTCGGCCTCTTTGAGCCCTTCGGCTTCTACCACCTGCACCAAGTCTGCTTCACTGAGCTGACCTGTGAATAGTTTGTACAGCTTTGAGAGGTTAATAGTCCCCATCACGACTGCCACCACATACCCCAAACCATAGATCCAAATCATCGACAGGCCCACCACCGGGGAAATACTGGTGACTTGCAAATCGTGCATTTTGTAAGTGCCCCACAGAAAAAGTGCATTACAAAACAACATCAATGACTCACTCAAAAAGAAACAGACCTGCTTGCCTTTGAGTGGCAAAATTTTTACCAATGTGTCTACGCCCAAATGCCCGCCCTCGCGCATAGCAATCATCGCACCCAAGTATGTCAACCAAATAAATGCATACCGTGCCAGCTCGTCACTGGTAACCAGCCCCGAGTTAAAACCATAGCGCATCACGACATTGCCAAACACCATCACCACCATGGCAAACAATAAAAGCACCACCAGAAACTCTAGCAGTTTGTAAAATCCGTTAATCAACTTGTCCAACATGTTTGTATTTCCTTGTTCACGCAGCTTTGAGCAGCTTTGCTGGCGCATTCAATCGCGGCAGACGCTTACGCGTCGCCAGCACTTGCTCAATGTCTGCATGTGCGCCATCTATTAAAACCAAAATAGCTTTTTCAGCCCGCGCAGGATCGTGGTCAATCACCGCATCAAGCACCGCCCGATGCAAGGGCAGCGAATGCAATGGACCGTCCTTGCGGGTCGTGGAAATTTCGAAGCTAGTGCGCAGCAGCGCTCCTAATGCTTTGTTCATTTGCACCAGCATGCGGTTTTTACAAGATTTAAGCAAGCCTTGGTGAAAGCGCAAATCGTACGTCACGTAATCGCCGCCTTCCATGACCGCGCGGCGCATTCCAGCAAATGCCAGCTCAATGTCTGCAATATCAGCGGCGGTGGCGCGTTCAGCAGCCAAGCGGACGGCAGCAGGCTCGACCAAGCGGCGCAGATCTTGTAAGTCACGCAAAAACTCAGGGGTGAGGCCCGCTTTTGACTGCCAAATGATGACATCGGGGTCAAACCAGTTCCATGCATCACTGTGCAGCACACGTGTACCGACCTTGGGGCCTGTGCTCACCAAGCCCTTGGCGACTAAAGACTTGACTGCTTCGCGCACCACGGTGCGACTTACCCCAAGCTCTAAGCCAAGTGCAGGCTCGGGTGGAATACTGGCTCCGGCCGCGTAGCTACCGTTCACTATGGCTTCGCCCAGCAGATCAACCGTGTTGCCGTGGACGTTTTTGATCATAAGTGTGCGATTAAGGGTTTTATCTAATGGGTGGCTAATGGTACGATGATAATATATTAAACAAATTGGTATTTTCCCTAGTCAACGCACCTGCACTTTTTATTCTCACACACCATCTCCCCATGACAAATTCAGCACCACCCAAAAAAGACCCAAAAGACCTGCGCAGCCAGCAATGGTTTGGCCGCCAAGACCGCGATGGCTTTGCCTACCGCAGCTGGGTCAAAGGCAAGGGCATTCCGCATGACCAGTTTGATGGCCGCCCCGTTATTGGTATTTGCAATACCTTCAGCGAGCTCACGCCCTGCAACAGCCACTTTCGTATACTGGCTGAACAAGTCAAAATTGGCGTCTATGAAGCAGGCGGTTTTCCACTGGAGTTCCCAGTCATGAGCTTGGGCGAAACCCTGCTGCGCCCCACCGCCATGCTGTACCGCAACTTAGCCAGCATGGATGTAGAAGAGAGCATTCGCGGCAACCCCATAGACGGCGTGGTGCTGCTCATGGGCTGCGATAAAACCACGCCGTCGCTGGTCATGGGGGCGGCTAGCGTCGATTTACCCACCATTGGCGTGAGCGGTGGCCCCATGCTCAGCGGCAAATGGCGCGGCCAAGAACTAGGCTCGGGCACAGGGGTATGGAGCATGAGCGAGCAAGTGCGCGCGGGCACTCTTAAATTGGCGGA
>JANOYR010000231.1:0-2213 GCA_031428975.1 Polaromonas sp.
CGCTGGAAACACCTGCTCGTACTGTCGCCACTGGTCGCCCAGTGTGCCCTTCCAATCGTCATTGGCTTTGATGCCGTAGCCGTAGCAAATGTGAACAGCCGTCGTGCAGGTCAAGCCAGCCGTGGCTCGCTCCAGCGCCTCCACTCCCCACGTGGCCGCATCTGCCATAAAGACGTTAAACGCAGGTTCGTCAAACTGGATGATGTCTACACCCTCGGCCTCTAGCGCCCGTGCCTCTTGGTTGAGCAGGTCGGCAAAGGCAAACGCCATCGTCTTTTTATCGCCATAAAACTTGTCCGCCACGGTGTCGATGATGGTCATCGGGCCGGGCATAGTGAACTTGATTTTGCGGGTTGTGTGCGCCCTTAAAAACCGAGCTTCTGTGCCATGAACGCGGCCTTTGAGCGTGAGCGGTGCGATCACTTGCGGCACCTGCGCGTCATAGCGGTTGTTGCGGATGCCCATCGTCACTTTGTGCTCAAAGTCGATGCCATTAACTTGCTCTAAAAAGCCGTGCACAAAGTGCTGGCGGGATTGCTCACCGTCACCAATCACGCCAAGCCCTGCGTCTTCCTGCGCCTTAATCCAGAGCAAAGTCGCGTCCAGCTTGGCTTGTGCCAGTTCGTCGCCTTCTGCCATCCACTTAGGCCATAGCTTATTGGTTTCAGACAACCATGCTGGTTTAGGAAGCGAGCCAGCGATGGTGGCGGAGAAGAGGGGTGAAGTTTGAGTGGTTGTCATATTGGGGGCATCTGATGATTTAGCAGGGAACAAAGTATAGATTGGCACTTGCGCAGTTGTTAAACTATTCTGAACATGCGCGTCACAATTGCCGCAAAAGGAGTTTTATGAACACACAGTTAGATCCCATTTTGAGTGAGTTTGAAACCCAAGAAGCGGCTGCGCAATACGATCAGTGGTTTAGCGCCAAAGTAGCTAAATCACTCAAGGTCGCAGATGACCCGCAAACACCGCGCTATGCAAGTGATGAGGTGGTGCGGAGTTTAAATGCACATGAGTAAGTATGAATTGCTTTCTCTCATCGTTGCAGGATTGAGCCTTTTTGTCGCGACGTGGGCAATAGCGGTTAGTAAGCACACTGCGAAATCTCAAGCGGTGATGACGGGGCGTAACTTATTGGCGACCAATCACACCAAATATAGCAATTTGCTATTCGAGGTTCAAACAGCGACTCAAGACGCAAAGGAACGACTTACTGATACAGCAAGAGACATTCACGATCAGCTTTGCCATCTTTTTGACCAATACGGGACTCGTGATGGTGTTCGTCCAGTTAGGCATTTGTACGATGAAGTTATCCAATGGACGTTTGATTCATTTCGCGGGGAGTTAGCTCGGCAGCCTGTGCTTAATCTTGGTCGGCGGTTTGCCAGTTTTCGCTACGTCGAGGACTCAATTGATGAGCTGAGGCTAACAAAAAGAAAACTACAAGCAAAAGCAAGATGGGAACGCCTTGCTTTGAGGCGAACATATCAAAAAAATCGTAATGGACACTTTGAACACGTAGTGTTGAAATCGGCAACATTCAATCTTTTGGTTGTTGATTTATGTGACCGAGTTCGCAGCGAATCTAGAAGTGACTTATTCCGCCCCGCGATTATTGCAATCAGCCGTTATACAGATTTGCATAGAGAGCATCGCGCTATCTTTGAAGAAAATATAGCAAAACTAGAGGCTGGTTTGCGACAAAACGAACTCGAAGAATTCGCCCTGTCAGAGTCGTCACCATTATTTCAAAAATACAGGCTAGAACTTTCTAAGCTTGAAACAATAGAGCATTTTTCCTTGGATGATTCGCAGATTTTTCTTGAATCGAAATTCCCAACTCCAACCCCTATTGGTGAGTTAATCTATTTTGGCGGGTTACTTTACGCCATATCGATGGAGTGGGCTTGGGGCGATTAAGTACTTTGCAAGAAAGAACCCTTGCGCTTATTTCTTTGCTTGCTCGCACGCCATCAAAATTCGTTCAGGTGTAGCAGGCGCATCCATACTGACTAAATTCTGATTCCCACCCGCAGCCACGACCGCATCACGCAGCGAGAAGTACGCTGACAGCGCCAGCATCAGCGGCGGCTCGCCAACGGCCTTGCTTCTAAATGGAGTTGGCTTGACGTTTTGGGTGTCAAAAAACGAGACGTTGAAGTGCTCGGGCACATCGGATGCGACGGGGATCTTGTAAGTGCTTGGAC